>NZ_LGQU01000213.1:0-5828 GCF_003115935.1 Azospirillum sp. TSH20 | reverse complement strand
CCGGCGCAACCGTAGCGGTCCTTGCCCATGATGGTGTAGCGGCCGCCGCAGACGCCGCACACCAGCACGCCGGACAGAAGGAAGCGCCCGCCGATGCACACGGTTCAGAGCGTTGCCCTGCTCATCCCGACCGATCTCGGTGGCAACCGCTTTCTGTCGCACCTTGACGCGGTTCCACAGAACGTCGTCGATGATGCGCTGTTCGGGGACTTCGACAATCTCCCGCTTTTCCTGAGGGTTGATGCGGGCGACGCGCTTGCTGGTGCCCGGATCCTTGACGAACTCGCAACGTCCCCAATCCAGGACGCGGGCATAATTGGCGTTGTTGAGGATACCGGTCCCGCGGGCGACCTGTCCGCGAATCGTGGTATCGACCCATTTTCTCCTCCTGGGGCCTGGAACGTTCTCATCATTCAACAGTCGGGCGATGGCGCGGGGGCTCATGCCGTCGGCGTACAGCGTGAAGATGCGGCGGACAGTCGCGAGCGAGCGGAACTGGAAGCGCAAGGGTGGAAACGCGCCTACGAGGCTCTGGTCCGCCACGGCCGGCGACTGGTGATGATCCTCGCCCAGCAGGCGGGACTGGTCGAACCGGCGAAGGCGGCGTGGCGCCTGCTGATGGATGCTGTCGGTCATGACAAGGATCCGGACATCATCGCTGCGGCGTGCATCGGTCTGGCACGGCGCCACGTGGCAAGCCTGATCAGGCCGCTCGGGTACGAACCGCTGGCCGATGCGCTGGTTGCCGCGCCTTAAGGCCTCCGGCTGATGAGCGTCGGTCAGAGGCGGGAACTGATCAAGCCGGATCATCCCCGCCTGAACATCCGCGCAGGGTGCGTCGTCGTGTCAGCCCTATACCGTCAACCCGGCGCCCCAATTCGCGTCAACTTGACAGTACCTGCTGACAGTGACGTGGATGGGTATGGGCTGTCCTTAACACCTACCACCCGTAGTACATTCGTGGCGCCTGGTGTGCCGAAAGGCACTCCGGCCGTGATTACCAGACGATCCCCTGCACTCGCCAACCCTTCGTGCACAGCAATCGAACAGGCCCGGTGAACCATTTCTGAAAAATCGCTCACGTCAGCAGAATGAGCCGCATGGACTCCCCAGGCCAGTGACAGGCGGCGCGCGGTGGACAGAGCCGGTGTGAGGCCAAGCACCGGAACCCCCGGCCGCAGGCGTGCAGCACGCAGTGCTGTCGAGCCCGATGTGGTGTAGGCCGCGATCGCCACGGCCCCGACCGTGACGGCGACTTGCCGTGCGGCGTTCGTGATGGCATCGGCGGTCGTCGCCTCGGGTTTCGGCCGGGCGGCGTCGGTGAACTTGCGGTGCTGCGGATCTTGTTCGACACGACGGACGATGCGGTCCATCATCGCCACAGCCTCCACCGGATAAGCGCCGGAAGCGGATTCAGCCGACAGCATCACGGCGTCGGCACAATCATAGACGGCGGTTGCCACGTCGGAGGCCTCCGCCCTTGTCGGCGCCGGCGCCGCTGTCATCGATTCCAGCATCTGCGTCGCAACAATAACCGGACGCCCAAGTGCTCGGCAATGGGTGACGATGCGCTTCTGGGCGCTGGGAACGTCCTCAGGCGGCATCTCGACGCCCAGATCGCCACGGGCCACCATTACGGCATCCGACAGAGCGATGATTTCGCCCAATGCCACCATAGCCGCCGGTTTTTCGATCTTTGCGACGATTCCGGCCCGCCCGGCAATCAGTTCCCGTGCCTCGGCCACATCTTCCGGGCGTTGCACGAATGACAGCGCAATCCAATCGACGCCCAGGCGAAGGCCGAATTCCAGATCGCGCCTGTCCTTGTCGGACAGGGCCGACAAAGGTAGGATGACGCCGGGTAGATTTACCCCCTTCCGGTCAGACAGGACGCCGGAGGTGACCACGACGGTCTCGGCGAAATCAGCGCCGCACCGCTCAACCCGCAGCCGCATTTTGCCGTCGTCCACAAGGATTTCAACGCCGGGCTCCAGCGCCTCATAGAGTTCCCGGTGCGGAAGCGCCACGCGCGAGGCATCGCCGGGTGCATCCGCGGTGTCAAGGCGGAAGCGCTGCCCGGCCTCCAGCCGTACCCGTTCTTGAGCGAACCGGCCAATGCGCAGCTTCGGCCCCTGAAGATCGAGGAGGATGCCGATCGGCCGCTTCACCTCCCGTTCCAGGTCGCGGATAATGAAATGGCGAAGCGCATGATCGTCATGGCTGCCATGGCTGAAATTGAGCCGGAAGACATCGACGCCCGCATCGTAAAGGGCACGAATGATCTCCGTCGAGGAACTTGCGGGGCCGAGAGTGGCCACGATTTTGGTGCTTCGCTGACGGCGCATCGCTCACCCCTGTCCTTTGCACTGCGGCTCGCGGCCGTCGATCAGAATGGCTCGGAAATCATTCACGTTGGTCAGCGTCGGACCCGTCACGACAAGGTCGCCGAGCGCCTGAAAAAACCCATACCCGTCATTGTCTGCCAGACGCGCCTTCGCATCGACCCCCAACGCGGCCGCCCGCTTCAGAGTGTCGGGGGCGAGAAGTGCACCCGCATTGTCCTCTGTCCCGTCGATACCGTCGGTGTCGGCGGCGAGCGCATAGACATCCGGCACTCCGTCGAACGCAACGGCGAGCGCAAGGAGGAATTCGGCATTGCGCCCGCCACGGCCATGCCCCCGCACGGTCACGGTGGTTTCACCGCCGGACAACAGAACACAGGGCCCGGCCACCGGCTGGCCGTGTTCCATCACCTGGCGGGCGATGCCGGCATGGACCAGCGCGGTCTGGCTCGCCTCGCCTTCGATGGCGTTGCCCAGGATCAGCGGCGTAAAGCCGGCGCTCCGCGCCGTTTCGGCGGCGCGCTCCAGTGCCATTTGCGGGGTGGCGATCATGATGGTTCTCACATCCTCACGCATTCTACCCGATGCTTCGCCAACGATGCGCGTCTCCGACAGGTATCGAACCACCGCCGCCGGTGGTTCGATCGCGTATTTCCGCAGAATTGCCAGCGCGTCGGCGGAGGTGGTCCGATCGGGTACAGTGGGGCCGGAGGCGATCACCGAGGGATCATCCCCCGGCACATCGGAAATGATCAAGGATACGACCTGTGCACGCGTGGCGGCGGCCAGACGGCCGCCCTTGATGGCCGACAACTGCTTGCGCACGCAGTTCATCTCCCTGATCGATGCGCCGGATCGCAGCAGCGCCTTGCTCACCACCTGTTTATCGGCGATGGAAAGTCCAGGCGCCGGCAGGGAAAGCAGTGCGGAACCGCCGCCGGAGATCAGACAAAGCAGGAGATCGTCAGGTCCCAACTCACCGGCCAGCTGCAGAATGCGGCGTGTTGCCGCCTCGCCAGCCGCGTCGGGCACAGGGTGTCCGGCTTCGACCGTCTCGATGAACCGGGTCGGCGCTGCATGACCATAGCGGGTGATCACCAAGCCGGATAAGGGACCCGACCAATGGTCTTCCACCGCCCGCGCCATTGCGGCGGCCGCCTTTCCCGCACCGACCACGATCGTGCGTCCCTTGGGCGGATCAGGCAGATGCGGCGGAACGCACTGATTGGGCGACGCTGCGTCCACCGCGGCCCGGAACATCGCCCACAAAAGCTCTTTCGGCTGCATTCTCAAAGTGACCATTCATTAGAAATTCGGCCGGCACCGGATCGACCCATTACAGATGGGCGGCGATGCCAAGTCTTGGTGGTTTTGCCGCCCATTCTGATTGCCGCGATCAGTCGGTCTGGCGATGGTTCTGGCCAATCTCGTGGCCGGCGAGCAGTTCCAGCGCGCGGACGATGCCGGAATGATCCCAGGCATCGCCGCCATTGGCGGCGCAGGCATTGAACAATTCCTGCGCGGTCGCCGTGTTCGGCAGCGACAGGCCGAGGGCGCGGGCTCCGGAAAGGGCGAGGTTGAGATCCTTCCGGTGCAGTGCGATGCGGAAGCCCGGATCAAAACTGCGCTTCACCATGCGATCGCCATGAACCTCCAGCACCCGGGAGGAGGCGAAGCCACCCATCAGCGCCTGACGGACCTTGGCCGGATCGGCGCCGGCCTTCGACGCGAACAGCAGGGCCTCGGCCACCGCCTCGATATTCAGCGCGACGATGATCTGGTTGGCGACCTTGGTGGTCTGGCCATCGCCGTTGCCGCCGACCAGTGTAACGTTCTTGCCCATCTTCTCGAACAGCGGCTTGACCGTGTCGAAGGCGTCCTGCGGGCCGCCGACCATGATGGTCAGCGAGGCGGCCTTGGCCCCAACCTCACCGCCCGACACCGGCGCGTCGAGGTAGGAGCAGCCGAGATCGTTGATACGCTTGGCGTATTCCTTGGTCTCGATGGGGGAGATCGAGGACATGTCGACCACGATCTTGCCCGACGACAGGCCGGCGGCGACGCCGTTCTCGCCGAACAGGACGGCGCTGACATGCGAGGTGTCCGGCACCATGGTGATGATCACGTCCGACTTTCCAGCGACCTCGCGGCCCGACCCGCAGGGCGTGGCGCCCTTGGCGATCAACTCCTGGGGAGCGGAGTTGATATCGTGGACGTAAAGGGTGTGTCCTGCATCCAACAGGTGCCCGGCCATCGGGGCACCCATGATGCCGAGGCCAATGAATCCGACCTTCATGATGTTCTCCTCTTGTCGAAACCTGTGCTGATTATCGACCTGCCCTGCCCGGACATGGGGCGCCAGGACAGCCCGGCACTGGCGCTGGCGGTCGGCTTGTATTCGCAGCCGACCCATCCCGCGTAGCCAAGGCGGTCGATCGCATCGAAGATGAAGGGGTAGTTGATCTCTCCGGTGCCCGGCTCGTTGCGGCCCGGATTGTCGGCAATCTGGATGTGGGCGATCCGGTCGATCAGCCGGCCGATGGTCGGCACCAGGTCTCCCTCCATGATCTGCATGTGATAAACATCGTACTGGAGGAAGAGGTTGTCGGATCCGACCGCATCCATCACGCGTTTCGCCTGGGCGGTGGTGCAAAGATGGAATCCGGGAATGTCGCGGGTGTTGATCGGCTCGATCAGAAGGCGAATCCCAACCTTCCTCATGGCATCGGCTGCAAAGGAAAGATTGTTCACCAACGTGCGCTCCACGACATCGGCAGGAACGTCCGCAGGAGTCTTGCCGGCGAGGCAGTTGATCTGGGCGCAGCCGAGGGCGGTCGCGTAATCGATTGCCCGTCCGACCCCATCCTGGAATTCACCGACACGGTCCGGCAGCACGGCGATACCACGCTCGCCGGCGTCCCAATCGCCGGCCGGAAGGTTGTGGAGAACCTGCGTCAGTCCGTATCTGTGCAAGCGCTCGGCCAATTCCTCCTTCGGATAGGCGTAGGGGAAGAGATACTCCACGCCTTTGAAGCCATCCTGTGCGGCGGCAGCAAATCGGTCGAGAAACACGTGTTCGTTATAAAGCATCGTCAGATTGGCGGCAAATCTGGGCATGGTTCTTCTTCTCGTGAACAGGAGGGAATTCACCTTCTGGCCCGTCAGACCAGCACGGTCTCGCTCTCCTCCACCGGCAGGTCCAGCGTCTCCTCGAACTCGGTGACGTTGTCGATGTCGGTGCCCATGGAGATGTTGGTCACCCGCTCCAGCACCAGTTCGACGACGACCGGCACCTGATACTCGTCCATCCAGGCCTGGGCCTGGGCGAAGGCGTCCTGGATGCGGTCGGGCTCGGTGACGCGGATGGCCTTGCAGCCCAGCCCCTCGGCCACCGCGACGTGGTCGACGCCATAGACGCCGATCTCCGGCGCGTTGATGTTCTCGAAGGACAGCTGCACCTGGAAGTCCATCTGGAAGGCGCGCTGC
>NZ_LGQU01000199.1:0-5829 GCF_003115935.1 Azospirillum sp. TSH20 | reverse complement strand
CCGTCCTGTCGCACCGCTCGGGCGAGACCGAGGACAGCACCATCGCCGATCTGGCGGTCGCCACCAACTGCGGCCAGATCAAGACCGGGTCGCTGAGCCGTTCGGACCGTCTGGCCAAGTACAACCAGCTGATCCGCATCGAGGAGCAGCTGGGCGCAGCATCCCGCTTCGCCGGCCGCGGCATCCTGAAGGCCTGAGTTTCACGAGCTTCCTGAAGTCCCCTGCCCGGCGATCCCTCCGCCCGCCCTCTCCCGCCCCCGGAGGGGCATCACGGCGACCGGGAACGCACCTGAAGGGACTTCACGGACGGGCGGCGGGCGCCCTTGATCGCTGAGGCGTCCCGCCGTTGGCCCCCTCCTCCCGTCTCTCCCCGGGAGGAGGGGGAAGCCCCGCCGGACGGCACTTGTCTCCCTCTCCCGCCCCGGACTACGGGATGCACAGCACTCACGGGCGATTAATGCACTGGAAACATGACACTTATTTGGCCGTCATTCCCGCGAAGGCGGGAATCCAGCCTTTTCAGCCGCTCAGCTGCGAAGTTTCCTGGATCCCCGCCTTCGCGGGGATGACGCAAAGTTCCTTTTGTTCCAGAGGCTTGATGTCGCCCATGGTTGTGTGCATGCCATAGTCCGCCCCGGGAGGGGGCGAGAGCCACCTGCGGCAAAGTGTCAGGCGCCCGGCTTTCCACCAGTTCCATGTTGCGATGCACAGTTAATATATTAATATATCTACGGTTCCCGGCGCGGCGCAGAACGCCGGCGCAAAACGGGCGACGCCCTCGGATGAAACACTGGACGGTCCGCTTTCCGTCCCTTCCCGACGCCGCCCCATCGGACCGTAAAACGGGCCGCTTGCTCGACCCGGTCAACCGGAGTGTTCAAAAATGCGTGCCAGTGGTGAAGCTTCCGGCAATGGCGCCTGCGCCGTGGTCGAGAATGTGACCTTCGACGAAATCCAGATCGGCCAGTCGGCCAGCCTGTCGCGCCAGCTCACCCTGATGGATGTGGAGCTGTTCGCCACGGTGTCGGGCAACATCAACCCGGCCCATCTCGACCCGAAATTCGCTGCCGACAGCCGGTTCCAGAAGGTGATCGGCCCCGGCATGTGGTCAGGCTCGCTGATCTCCGGCGTGCTGGGCACCTATCTGCCGGGCGCCGGCTCGCTCTATGCCGGCCAGAGCCTGCAGTTCCGCCGCCCGGTCGGGCTGGGCGACATCGTCACCGCCACCGTCACCGTGATCGAGAAGCGTCCGGCCCGGAACGTCGTCGTCTTCGACTGCGTCTGCACCAACCAGGATGGCGAGATCGTCGTGCTCGGCACCGCCGAGGTGATCGCCCCGACCCAGAAGGTCGTCCGCCCGGCGCATGAGCTGCCGCAGATCCAGATGATCCGCCACGACAAGCACGACGCGCTGCTCGCCAAATGCGACGAGCTGCCGCCGGTCGTCACCGCCGTCGCCTATCCCTGCGACGCCAGCTCCCTCCAGGGTGCCGTCGAGGCCGCCGAGGCCGGGCTGATCGAGCCGATCCTCGTCGGGCCGGAGGCCCTCATCCGCAAGGTCGCCGCTGCCAACGGCCTGGACATCTCCCGCTACCGCATCGTCGACGCCGCCCACAGCCGCGCCGCCGCGGCAGCCGCCGTGGCGCTGGCCCGCACCGGCGACGCCGAAGCGGTGATGAAGGGCAGCCTGCACACCGACGAGCTGATGGGCGAGGTGGTGAAGAAGGAGACCGGCCTGCGCACCGCCAGCCGCATCAGCCACGTCTTCCTGATGAATGTGCCGACCTACTCCAAGACGCTGCTGATCACCGATGCGGCGATCAACATCTACCCGACGCTGGAGGACAAGGTCCACATCGTCCAGAACGCCATCGACCTCGCCAAGGTGCTGGGCGTCGCCACCCCGCGCGTCGCCATCCTGTCGGCGGTCGAGACGATCAACCCGAAGATCAACACCACGCTGGAAGCGGCGGCGCTCTGCAAGATGGCCGACCGCGGCCAGATCACCGGCGGCATCCTCGACGGCCCGCTGGCCTTCGACAACGCCATCTCCGCCGAGGCGGCGCGCACCAAGGGCATCACCTCGCCCGTCGCCGGCCAGCCGGACATCCTGCTCGCCCCCGATCTGGAGGCCGGCAACATGCTGGTCAAACAGCTGTCCTTCCTGGCCAACGCCGACCTCGCCGGCATCGTGCTGGGCGCCAAGGTCCCCGTCATCCTCACCAGCCGCGCCGACAATATGCGGGCCCGGCTCGCCTCCTGCGCCGTCGCCTCGCTGGTCGCCGCCGCTCACCGCCAGCCCAAGCTCGCGCTGGCCGCCGAATAGGACGTTACCGTCATGGCCGCACTGTCGAACTCCAGCGAGGACGCCTGCCTCGTCATCAACGCGGGCTCCTCCAGCCTCAAATTCTGCGTCTTCCAGGGCGGAAGCGCCGCCGAGATCGAACCGGTCGTCACCGGCCAGATCTCCGGCATCGGCACCGCCCCCCACTTCCAGGCCAAGGACGCGCAGCGCCGCGTCCTCGCCGACGGGGTGCTGGACGAGGTCGGCCCCGCCGACCGCGCCGGCCTGCTTGGCTTCTTGCTCAACTGGATACGGCACGAGCTGAAGGGCGCCACGCTGGTGGCCGCCGGCCATCGCGTCGTTCATGGCGGCACCCGCTTCTCCACCCCCGTGCGCGTCACCCCGACGGTGCTCGACCAGCTGGAGGAGCTGATCCCGCTCGCTCCCCTGCACGAGCCGCACAACATCGCCGCCATGCGGGCGCTGGCCCAGGTCTACCCGTCGCTGCCGCAGGTCGCCTGCTTCGACACCGCCTTCCACCAGACCCAGCCCTGGCAGTCGCAGACCTTCGCCATCCCGCGCGAACTGACGGCGGAGGGCATCCGCCGCTACGGCTTCCATGGCCTTAGCTACGAGTACATCGCGCACCGCCTGCCGCAGGTGGCGCCGGAACTGGCCAACGCGCATGTGGTGGTCTGTCATCTCGGCAGCGGCGCCAGCCTGTGCGCCATGCGCGCCGGGCACAGCGTCGACACCACCATGGGCTTTACGGCTCTGGACGGCGTGCCAATGGGCACCCGGCCGGGCGCCATCGACCCCGGCGTGCTGATCTACCTGATGCGCGAGAAGGGCTACGGCGCCGACGAGCTGGAAAAGCTGCTCTACCACAAGTCGGGCATGCTGGGCGTGTCGGGCCTCTCCAACGACATGCGCGACCTGGAGAACTCCGACCTGCCGGCCGCCGCCGAGGCGGTGGAGCTGTTCTGCCACAATGTCGCCAAGCAGGTGGCGGCGCTGGCCGGCTCGATGGGCGGGCTGGACGCGGTGGTGTTCACCGCCGGCGTCGGCGAGAACTCCACGCTGGTGCGGGCGCGGGTGGCGGAGAAGCTGTCCTGGCTCGGCGTCGCCATCGACCCGGCGGCCAACCGCGCCAAGGCGACCCGCATCTCCGCCCAGGAAAGCCGCGTGCCGGTCTTCATCATCCCGACCGACGAGGAACGGATGATCGCCCGCCACACGCTGGGCGTGATCGCCGCCGAGCAATTGAGCCGGGCGGCGTAAAGGCCCTCTCCCCTCCTACAGGTCCCCTCTCCCCCCGGGGAGAGGGTTAGGGTGAGGGGGGCGCAGGGCGAGGATTCTCGGGAAGGCACGCTGTGCATCCCCCTCACCCCGACCCTCTCCCCGGGGGGGGAGAGGGAGATCGGAAACATCACCATGGAACAGCCCCCCACATCCCCCACCGCCACCCCTCCGGAAAACGTCCGGCTCGGCATCCTGTCGATGCTGTTGGCGATGGTCCTGATGACCGTCATGAACGCGCTGGCCAAGCTGCTGGCGGAGAGCTATCCGCTGGGCGAGGTCACCTTCTTCCGCAACCTGTTCGCCCTGCTGCCGGCGGTCGCCATGGTCGCCGCGGCGGGCGGGCAGAGCTGCCTGCAAACCGAACATTGGCAGGGGCATCTGTGGCGGGCGGTCATCGGTCTGGCGTCGATGGTGCTGCTGTTCTGGGCCTATCACCTGATGCCGCTGGCCAATGCCGTGGCGATCTCCTACTCCGCTCCGCTGTTCCTGACGGCGCTGTCGGTCCCGCTGCTGGGGGAGAAGGTCGGCGCCTTCCGCTGGGGGGCGGTGGTGGTCGGCTTCATCGGTGTGCTCATCATGGTGCAGCCCGGCGCCGGCATGCTCGACCGCGGGGCGCTGGTCGCGCTGGTTGCAGCGGTCTGCTACGCCCTGGCGATGATCGCCATGCGCCAGCTGGGGCGCACGGAACGGCCGGTGACCACGGTCTTCTACTTCACCGTGATCTCCACCCTGCTCAGCGCGCTGGCCCTGCCCTTCGGCTGGACGATGCCGGACGGGCATGCGCTGGCCCTGATGGTGGCGATGGGGATCGCCGGCGGCGGCGCGCAGTATTTCAGCACGCGGGCCTATGCGCTGGCCCGGGCGGTGGTGGTCGGTCCCTTCAGCTACGCCAGCCTGATCTATGCGTCGGTCCTCGGCTGGCTGGTCTGGGGCGACGTGCCGGCTCCGCATGTGGTGATCGGCGCCACGGTGGTGATCGGCAGCGGCCTGCTGATCCTCTACCGCGAAACCCGGCACCGCGAAATCGGGGGCGCAGCATCCCCCCTCCCACCGCGGCGGGCGGCACCGACAACGAGACTGGTTTGAAGGAAAGGACAGGCATCATGCTTACGATCGATGCCCAAGGCAGCCCGGTTCCGCACCTGACCGGCCGGCTTCGCCTGATCGCGGGCGGCCGCGACACGGGAGGTCGGACTCCGGCCCACAAGATGGGACGATCCGGCAACGGAATCTGCGCCATCGTCGGCGGTGTGAACCTGTCGGCCAAACTGGACCTGCTGGTCCGGCTGGTGGCGCGGGTCGACGTGCTGGCGTTGGGCGGCGGCATCGCCAACAGCGTCCTGGCGGCGACCGGCACCGACATGGGCGCCTCGCTGTGCGATTATGACCTGCTCGACGGGGCGCGCAAACTGCTGGACCGGGCGAAGGCCTGCGGCTGCGAGGTGCTGCTGCCGGTCGACGTGGTGGTGGCGACCGAGGCGCGGAAGGGAGCGGAGGACCGCATCGTTTCCTGCGCCGCCATCGGGCCGGAGGACATGGTTCTCGACATCGGCCCGGCGTCGGCGGCCCGGCTGACCGCCTGCGTCGAAGCCGCCCGGACGGTCGTCTGGACCGGCCCGCTCGGCGTCTGCGAGATCGCGCCCTTCGACGGCGGCACCGATGCGCTGGCGTGGTTCATCGCCCGGCGCACCCGCGACGCCGGCCTGCGCTCGGTGGCGGCCGGCGACGACACCATCGCGGCGCTGGCCGCGGCCGGGGTGGAGGACCGCTTCAGCGAGCTGACCACCCGCGACGCCCTGCCGGCATGGCTGGATGCGATGTCGCCGCGCGCCGTCCCCGCCTGAACGGAAATTGCAATCTTTGCGGGTCGAAACCCGCCTTCCCTGGTTGACACGAGTCTCCGCCCGCAAATCGGCACGAGACCGCAACCGAACGACAGGAGCACATCATGGCTGTACGGGTAGCGATCAATGGGTTCGGCCGCATCGGCCGTCTGGTTCTGCGCGCAATCTACGAGAGCGGCCGCAAGGACGTGGAGGTCGTGGCGATCAACGACCTCGCCGATCTGAAGGCCAACGCGCACCTGCTGAAGTACGACAGCGTCCACGGCCGCTTCCCCGGCACCATCGAGACCGCCCAATCAGAAGACGGGGGCGGCGTGCTGATCGTCAACGGCCACTCCATCAAGGTCGTGCAGGAGCGTGACCCGGCCAAGCTGCCGTGGAAGGATCTCGGCGTCGAGA
>NZ_LGQU01000185.1:0-5866 GCF_003115935.1 Azospirillum sp. TSH20 | reverse complement strand
GTCGGGTCAAGTCGATGCTGAAGCGGCCGGTGATGATCGACCTGCGCAACATCTACAACCCCGAGGACATGGCGAAGGCCGGCTTCACCTACAGCTCCATCGGCCGGCCGTCGCCGGCGGGTGGAATGGACCGCGGTTAAGGTCCAAAGACGGCGTCCAACAGAGGACTAACGAGACGATGAGCGAAGCCCATACCTTCCACCCCACGGTGCTGCGCGAGTACGACATCCGCGGCATCGTCGGCAAGACGCTGACTCCCGCCGACGCCCGCGCGGTCGGCCGCTCCTTCGGCACCGTGGTGGTGCGCAAGGGCGGCAAGACGGTCTGCGTCGGCTACGACGGCCGTCTGTCCTCGCCGGATTTGGAGGAGGCGCTGGTCGACGGGCTGGTTTCCACCGGCCTGCACGTCCTGCGCATCGGGCTCGGCCCCACGCCGATGCTGTATTTCGCCACCCGCGACCGCGACGCGGCGGCCGGCATCATGATCACCGGCTCGCACAACCCGCCGGACTACAACGGCATCAAGATGATGCTGGGCAAGGGTCCGGTCTATGGCCAGCAGATCCTCGACCTCGGCACCATGGCGGCCAAGGCCGACTGGGAGCAGGGCCAGGGCTCGTCGGAGAAGATCGACGTCCAGGACGAGTATGTCGCCCGCCTGCTGAAGGATTATGACGGCACCCGCGACCTGAAGATCGCCTGGGATGCCGGCAACGGCGCGTCGGGCGAGATCCTGCGCCGCCTGACCGCCAAGCTGCCGGGCAAGCATGTCCTGCTGTTCGACAAGATCGACGGCAACTTCCCCAACCACCACCCGGACCCGACGGTCGAGGCCAATCTGGTCGACCTGAAGAAGGCGGTGGCGGAGCATGGCTGCGACATCGGCATCGGCTTCGACGGCGACGGCGACCGCATCGGCGCCATCGACCACAAGGGCCGTGTGGTGTGGGGCGACCAGCTGGTCGCGCTCTATGCCGCCGACGTGCTGAAGAGCCATCCGGGTGCCACCATCATCGCCGACGTCAAGGCCAGCCAGGCCCTGTTCGACGAGATCGCCAAGCATGGCGGCAATCCGCTGATGTGGAAGACCGGCCACTCGCTCTTGAAGGCCAAGATGGCGGAGACGGGCTCGCCGCTGGCCGGCGAGATGTCGGGCCACATCTTCTTCGCCGACAAGTGGTACGGCTTCGACGACGCGCTCTATTGCGGCGTGCGGCTGGTCGGGCTGGTCAGCAAGCTGAACACCACGCTGGCGGACCTGCGCGACGGCCTGCCGGACATGGTCAACACGCCGGAGACCCGCTTCCAGATCGACGAGGAACGCAAGTTCGCCGTGGTCGAGGAGGTCAAGGGCCGCGTCAAGGCGTCGGGCGCCAAGGTCAACGACATCGACGGCGTCCGCGTGACGACCGACGACGGCTGGTGGCTGCTGCGCGCGTCCAACACCCAGGACGTGCTGGTGGCCCGCGCCGAGTCCTACAGCCAGGAAGGGCTGGAGCGGCTGAAGGGCGCACTGATCGAGCAGCTGGTGGCGTCGGGGCTGAGCGCGCCGTCGTTCGAGGGCGGCGGGTCGGCGCACTGAGGTTTGGGGTGGGGGTGTTCGGGCTTTGGCTGGCGAATGCCCCCTCCCTAACCCTCCCCCGCTGGGCGGGGGAGGGGACAAGTGCTGATGCGGGAGAGGGGCGGCAGTCCCTCCCCCGCCCAGCGGGGGAGGTTAGGTGGGGGTCTAACGACCCCTTACCTGAAACTCGCCAGATGCCTTCTGAACCGCGCTAGACTCCACGCGAAGAACAGCGCGCCGATGCCGGCCGTCGCCGCGAACCTGGGCCACACCACGTCGAAGCCCGCTCCGCGGAACAGGATCGCCTGGGCGAAGGCGACGAAATGGGTCGAGGGTGACAGCTGCATCGCCGTTTGCAGCCATTCCGGTTCGCTTTCCAGCGGGGTGAAGCCGCCGGACAGCATGTCCATCGGCAGCACGATCAGGATGAACAGCAAGCCCAGCTGCGGCATCGATCGCGCCACGGTGCCGAGAAAGATGCCGAGCGCCGTCGCGAAGAACAGATAGAGCGCCGTCCCGGCCAAAAACAGCGGGACCGAGCCGGCCAGCGGCACCGACAGCAGGCCGCGCAGCACCACATAGAGCGCCACCAGCGTCAGGCCCAGGATCACCGCACCATTCGCCAGCACCTTGGCGGTCATGATCTCGGCCGGGCGGACCGGCATCACCAGCAGATGTTCGAGCGTGCCGTGCTCGCGCTCGCGGATCAGGGCGGCGCCGGCCAGCAGAACCGCCAGCATGGTGACGTTGCTGACCACCGCCATGGTGCCGGTGAACCACTTCGTATCGAGCGCCTCGTTGTAGGCGACGCGGATCTGAAGGCTGACCGGGGCGGCGGTGCCCTCGGCCTCGCGGCGGACGAAGCGGCCGACCTCGTCATCGACGATGCCCTGGATGGTGCCGGCGCCGATGCCGGCCTGCATCATGGCGGTGGCGTCGATCAGCAGCTGGATCGTCGGGCTGCGGCCGGCCAGCACGTCGGCCTGAAAATCGGGCGGAATGTCGAGCACGAAGGTGTAGCGGGCGGAATCCATCGCCGGATCGACCTCGGCATGGCCGATCATCACCGGGGTCTGGAACTCCGGCTGGTGAAAGCTGGAGACCAGACGCTGCGACAGGGTGGAGCGGTCCTCGTCCACGATGGCGATGGCGGCGTTGCGCAGGTCATGCGAGATGCCGGTCGCCTCGCTGTAGACGGAGAAGGTGAAGGAATAGACGACGAAGCCCAGCATGAAGACGTCGCGCAGAAGGCTGATCCACTCCTTGCGCGCCAATGTCAGGCTGTTGCGGAGGAAGCGCATCATGGCTCAGCGCTCCTGTTTCGGCAGGAAGGCGACGCCCAGCGCCAGGAAGACAGGCACGAAGGCGGCGGTCGCCAGGATGAAGGGGAGAAGCTCCGGCAGGGCGAGGCCCTTGGTGAAGGCGCCGACGGAGATCTTCAGGAAATGGGTGGTGGGGAACAGCGTGCCGAACAGCCACGCCCCGCCTTCCAGCGTGGAGACCGGCTGCAGCATGCCGGAGAATTGGGTGGCCGGCAGCATGGTGACGATGGCGGTGCCGAACACCGCCGCCGTCTGCGTCGCGGTGAAGACGGAGATCAGCAGCCCCAAGGCCGTGGTCGCCACCACATAGACCAGCCCGCCGAGCAGAAGTCCGATCAGGCTGCCCTTCACCGGCACCCCGAACAGGGTCACGGCCATGGCGACCATCAGCAGCAGGTTGAAGGCGGCCAGCCCGATATAGGGTAGCTGCTTGCCCAGCAGGAACTCCAACCGGGTCACCGGGGTGACGTAGAGGTTGGTGATGGAGCCCAGTTCCTTTTCGCGCACCACGCCGAGGGCGGCCAGGATGGCGGGGATGAAGACCAGCATCAGGCCGATGGTGCTGGGCACCATGGCATCCAGGCTGCGGAAGGCCTGGTTGTACCGGTACCGCATCTCCAGAGTGGCGGCGGGGGCGGGCAGGGTGACGCCGGACGCGACGGCGGTGTCCTCGATGAAGCGCTGGTGCAGGCCGGCGACATAGCCCTGGATCGTCTCCGCCCGGAAGGGCATGGCGCCGTCGATGCGCACCGCCACCTCCGGGATGCGGCCACGGCGGAGATCGCGGCCGAAACCCTCCGGGATTTCGATGGTCAGCGACGCCTCGCCGCGTTGCAGGCGGAGCGCAAGGTCGCGGGCGTCGATGGCGGGCGGGGTGGCGCGGAAGCTGCGCGAGCCGTCGAACTGTTCGATATAGGCGCGGCTCTCGGGGGAGCGGTCGTGGTCGAGGACGGCGAAGGTCAGGTTCTCGACATCCATGGTGATGCCGAAGCCGAAGACCAGCATGAGCAGGACGGTGCCGAGCAGGGCGACAGTCAGGCGGACGGGGTCGCGGCGGAGTTCGAGGGTTTCGCGCCATGCGTAGGCGAGCAGGCGGCGGCGGGAGAGGGGGGAGGACTCCCTCTCCCGCCCCGGGAGAGGGAAGGGGCCCATGGCATCGCCATGGGAAGGGTGAGGGGTAGTGCAAGGAACCATGCGGTTCGGGTTGCTTGGATCACCCCTCACCCTCCCCACGCCTACGGCGTGGGTCCCCTCCCTCTCCCGGGGCGGGAGAGGGCGATTTTGGTCGGATTCCTCCGCCTGTTCCATAAATCCGATGAAGGCGTCGTCCAGGCTGTCGGCCTGCTGTTGGCGGCGCAGCTCGTCGGGAGGGCCGGCGGCGATGACGCGGCCGGCGTTCATGAAGGCCACCCGGTCGCAGCGCGCCGCCTCGTTCATGAAATGGGTGGAGACGAAGATCGTCACCCCCTGGTCGCGCGACAAGGCGATCAGGTCGCGCCAGAACTGGTCGCGCGCCACCGGATCGACGCCGGAGGTCGGTTCGTCGAGGATCAGCAGCTCCGGCCCGTGCAGGATGGCGACGGCCAGCGACAGCCGCTGCCGCACGCCGAGCGGCAGGCGGTCGGCCACCGCGTCGATATAGGGGGACAGGCCGAAGCGCTCCACCAGCGCCGGCAGTCGGGCGTCGGCGTCCGTGAGGTCGAACAGGCGGGCGTGCAGGTCGAGGTTCTGGCGCACCGTCAGTTCGCCATAGAGCGAGAAGGCCTGCGCCATGTAGCCGACGCGGCGGCGGCTCTCCAGATCGGTGGCGTCCACCGGTTTGCCGAACAGCCGCGCCTCTCCCGCCGTGGCGGGCAGCAGGCCGGTCAGCATCTTCATCGTGGTGGTCTTGCCGCAGCCGTTGGAGCCGAGAAAGCCGAAGATCTCGCCGCGGCCGATGCGGAAGCTGATGTCCGACACCGCGGTGAAATCGCCGAAGCGGCGGGTCAGGCCGATCGCCTCGATGGCCGGTTCGGCGCCGACGGGCTCGGGCGGGCGGGGCGGGACGGTCAGGCGCTGGTGGCCGCGCCGGGCATCCTCCGGCAGCAGGGCGACGAAGGCCTCCTCCAGATCGGCGGCCCCGGTCTGAGCCTTGATCGCGGCGGGGGTGTCGTGGGCGAGCAGGCGGCCGGCGTTCATCATGACGACTTGGTCGAACCGCTCGGCCTCGTCCATGTAGGAGGTGGCGACCAGCACGGTCATGCCGGGGCGGCCGGCGCGGATGCGGGCGATCAGGTCCCAGAACTGCCGGCGGGAGAGCGGATCGACGCCGGTCGTCGGCTCGTCGAGGATCAGCAGGTCGGGATCGTGCAGCAGGGCGCAGCACAGGCCGAGCTTCTGCTTCATGCCGCCCGACAGCTTGCCGGCCGGGCGGTCGGGAAAGGGGGCGAGGCCGGTGGACTCCAGCAGGTCGGCGATGCGGCGCTGGCGCTCGGTGGCGTTCAGGCCGAAGAGGCGGCCGAAGAACTGGAGATTTTCGGCGACGCTGAGGTCGGCGTAGAGGTTGCGGCCCAGACCCTGCGGCATATAGGCGATGCGCGGCTGGAGCGCGGCGCGGCCACGGCGGTCGGAAACGTCGGTGCCGAGGACGTGGACGTTGCCCTGCTGGATTTTCTTGGCGGTGGCGATCAGGCCGAGCAGGGTCGATTTGCCGACGCCGTCCGGGCCGATCACCGCGACGCTGGCTCCGGCGGCGATGTCGAGGGAGGTGTCCTCCAGCGCCACCGTCCCGCCATAGCGGTGCCGCACGCCGGACAGCGAGACGGCGGGAGCGGGGGTCATGATGGGGTGTCCCCTCTCCCCCCCGGGGAGAGGGTTAGGGTGAGGGGGGAGCGTGGGGTGGATTGGTCGGCGGAGCGCGCTGAATTCTCAGCGAAGTCACGCTGTGCGTCCCCCCCCCCCCCACCCCCTCCCCCGGGGGGGGGGGGGGGGATGGGTTGGGGGG
>NZ_LGQU01000179.1:0-5930 GCF_003115935.1 Azospirillum sp. TSH20 | reverse complement strand
TTGGGGATGTGATGACGGCGCGCGGCGTTGGCTTTGAACGGCATCGGCTGGATCAGAACAGGGAAAGGTCAACGACGCCTCCCCTACGATCCCACCCCGCCATCCGCAATCCCCGCCTCGCTGCAACAACGTCCCGCCGAGGCAACGGAGGAACTGATCGCACTCATCTCGGTGATGACCTTGGTGATTGAGCCGATGGCTTGCACCGCGTCCGTGGTGCCACCCTGCACGCCACCCTGCACGGTGGCGATCTTGGAGGAAATCTCCTCGGTGGCCTTGGCAGTCTGGTTGGCAAGGTTCTTCACCTCTGAGGCGACCACGGCAAAGCCCTTGCCCATCTCGCCGGCCCGCGCCGCCTCGATGGTTAGCGTTGAGCGCCAGCAGATTCGTCTGCGAGGCGATGGAGTTGATGACACCGCGGCCGGAGCCGTGATCGGCGGCCTGTCACCAACCTAACGAGAGGGGCCGTCTCCCATGCCCTACTACCGCGTCACCCGCTTCCTGCACGCATTAATCGCCTGCGGAATCACCCTGCAAATGTTGGTCAGCTTGCTCATGGTTTATCCCCGACCGGGCCGGCTGCCGAACGCCTGGTGGGAGGTCCACGAGATCGCGGGGCTGCTCCTCGTGGCGGCCCTTGGGCTGCACTGGGCTTGGTCGATCGGCCGCACCGCCGTGAAGGGGACACCCTTCCTGTTGGTTCCTGGTTCTCCACCGCGCGTCTGAAAGCTCTGCGCGAAGATCTGGTGGCCACGGTCGCCGAGATCCGCAACGGCCGTCTTCCACAGTCCGCCGAGCCCCGTCCTCTGCCGGCGGTGTTCCAGGGATTGGGCCTGCTGCTCGCCTCCTTTCTGGCCGTCACCGGCTTGGCCATGTTCTTCGGCATGGCGGAGGACAGGGCGATGGGAGCGGCCATCGGCGCGCTGAAAGAGGCCCACGGTGCCGCCGCTCCGCTGATGTGGGCCTACCTCGTCATCCACCCGGCTCTGGGCATCTCCACCAGCTCGTCGGTCATCACAGCCTGTCACAGATGTTCCGGCTCGGCTGACGGCGGCGGGCTCCGGTTCGCATCAGTGGCCGACCGGCTCCCAGCCCGGATGGTCGAAGTGCGCGCCGTATGCATCCAGCGCCTGGAGCACGCGCATCGCGCCGGACACCCGCGCATTGTCCGATTTCAACCCGTCGATCCCCTCAAAGATGTCCGCCAGAACGAGGTGCAACTGGGCGTCGGCTTCGGGAGGCAGACGGCAGTTCCGGACGATGCCGTCCACCTGCTGCTCCAGCGTCGCGGTCAGCGAGGCGTATTGGGCTGGGGTGTAGGTGGCGTTATGGACGGCGCCGAGGGATTGGGTGATCGCCTCGCGTATCGCTGTCATGCCTTGGCGGAGGGGCTCGTCGGTCGCCCATTTCCGTCTCTGGTTCAAGGACAGCTCCAGGGCCTCGGCGACATGACCGTCGTGCGACGACAGGGCGGCGAGCGCCGGGCCGACCGCACCGAAGATCAGGGCGCCGCTGACCAGGGCGCCGGCAGCGGTGGTTTTCGTGGACATGACGTATCTCCTTGTGCATGTACGTGATGGAGCATGGCCCGCGGGACGGTCAGCCGTCCTCGTAGAGACCCTTCGCCGCCTCGCGGTGGTAGGCCTCGCAGTTGCCCTTCGAGGCGACCGCCGGACGCTTCCAGTTGGCCGGGTCGAAATCGTGCTTGCGCTGCCACCAGCGCTGGTCGGTGATTTGGAGGAGCTGGCCAACTCCGCGGCCGGCGTTCCGCGTCAGGTAGGCGCGGATGGTCGCCACCGTGTCCGCCGGTAGGCTGGCGTTCTAGCCGAAGTGGTCCGCCAACCCGTCCATGATGCGGTTCCGACTGGCCGTCGGCAGCAGGCCCGGGTGGTAGGCCATGTGGCATTCGCCGCATTCCTTCAGCGTCGCCGCGTCGGTCACCGGCGCCACCCGCTCGAACTCGTTCGCCAGGGCGGCGCCCCCGATCAGCAGCAGGGCGGCGGTGGCACCGATCACGAAGCGCATGGCCGGACTCCTCAGGCTGCTGTGGCGGACGCCGGCTCGCGGTGCAGCTCGGCGTAGCGGCTGGCGAAGAACAGGAGCGGCGTGCCGTCGCGGTGTTCAAAGCGATGCACGCGGCCCAGGACGACCACGTGATCGCCGGCCTCCACATGGCGGTGCGTGGTGCACTCGAACTGCGCGAGGCAGTCGGGCAACAGGGGCACGCTGCCCAGACCGGGCGTCCAGTCGATCCCGGCGAACCGCTCCTCGCTGCGCGACGCGAAGCGCGTCGAGAGATGGTGCTGATCGTCGGCGAGCACGTTCACGGCGAAGCGGGTGGCGTCGCGGAATGCGGGCAGGCTGGTGGAGGACCGCATCAGGCTCCACAGCACCAACGGCGGGTCCAATGACACCGAGCTAAAGGAGTTCACGGTCAGGCCAACCGGAGTGCCCGCCGGGGTTAGGGTGGTGATCACCGCGACCCCGGTGGCGTACCGGGCGTAGGCGTCGCGTAGCGAGCGGAGATGTGGGTCGGGAGACATCGGGAGCGTCCTTTCTATTGGCCGGCCAGGAAGGTGATGAAGTCGCCCTTCTCGCGGGCGGTACAGGCGCGGCCGAGGACGTTGATGCAGTCGCGCTCGAAGCGCTTCTCGACCTCGGCCGGGTCGGTGAACCGCTTCGGGTTGGCCGAAATCGCCATCGGCTCGATGGCCCGCCCGGTCCGGTAATGGCGCCCCGGCCCGGCGGGGTTCTGGGTGTGGCAGCTGGCGCAGGCCCGGGTTTCGGCCACCTTGCCGCCGCTGTGCGGGCCCAAGTAGAGCGCCCGACCACGGTCGGCGGAGAAGCCGGTGAAGCTTGGATCGGCCTTTTTCGCCTCGGCGGCGTAGCCGTCCAGGATCTTCGTGCGGTTCGGGTCGCCGGTGGCCGCCAGGGCGATGCCGGCGGTGGTGGCCGCGACGGCGGCGAGAACGAGGAGCAGTCTCATGGAGTCACCCGATCGGAAAGGGTGGAGCGCTGGGTGGTGCCGTGGGACGGGACCTCGGGCGAGAGCCGCTTCAGCCCATGCAGCCCGAAGACCAGGGCGACGTGGGCGATGACGATGTACAGGGCGAACTCGCCGAGGGTCTCGTGCAGGTCCTCGAACGTCACGGCAAAGTCTGCCACCGCTGCGGAGGCCGCCGCCAAGCCGACGCCGACGAGGAGGGCTGCGGCCATCCAGGCGATCAGCGGGCTGCGCTCGGCGCGCGCCTTCGGGTCGCCGCTGACCAGGCGCTTCACCCAATGCAGCACCGGACCGGGCGATGGCTGGGGAAGGCGCAGCGGACTGCCGGCGGGAGCCGACAGTCCGATCACCAAGCGCAGCGCGATGGCGGTGAGCGCCGTGTAGCCGGAGAAGACGTGCATGCCGTAGGTGTCCTCCTCCCCGGTGAGGTAGGCGACGACAAACGCGCCAGAGAGGATGGCGTGAAAGGCCAGCAACGCGGTCATCTCGGCGGCGGTCGGCTTGTGGGTGACCATGGCGGTGTCCGTGTTGGATAGAGCGCGCCGGAAGGCGCGGTTCAGTCATCCAGGTTGTCAGCAGCGGCCCAGAGCCCGGCGACGCTCGACGGGCCGCCTACGGTCGCTTGGTAGACGGTGGTCAGGGCGCCGATAACGAACACGGCCGCGAGGGTATGGACCATCATCGTTTTCAGCATGGGCGGCGCTCCGGCCGGGGATGACAGGACGTTGACGGGTGGACATGCCCGGGACGGCGTCGGGTGGGGGCTCGTTCCACCCCACCCGTGTCCCGGGGGCGCGGTCAGTCATTGTCGGCGTAGTGGCGGGGGCGATCCGGGGACGCGTCGCGGCCGAAGGAGGTGCCGTCCTGGCGGATGATCTGGTCGGCCCGGATGCCGCCTTGCCGGATGCTTCCGACCACGGTGATCTGGTCGCCGGATTGGATGCCGTTCGGCAGGAAGCGGTGGCTGGTGACCGGGATCTCCTTCTCCCCGTCGGAGAGGACGAACGATTTCGCGGCGACGGTGCCGACCGTGCCGGTGAGGGTGCCGCCGCCCGCCTCAACCACGTCCATGAGCGCCTGCGGGCTGCTCGGCTGGAGCGCCTGGGTGTGGTGATGGTCGCTGGCGGAGGCGGCGCCGGAGAGCGTCAGGAGGCCGAGGGCGGCGAGGGCGGTGGTCTTGAGCATGGCTTCACCTTCGATGCTGGGGAGCGCCGATGCGCTCCATGACCGGCACTCTGCGCCACGCGGCCTGAAGCGAGCCTGAACGGCAGGTTCAGCTGGCATTCAGGATCGCGACGCAGGGGGAGTACTCTTGTGCTCGGGGCTGTGCGGACGCGGCCCACGGCATCCGGTCGAACGGCGCGCTAAATCACTAGGGAATGGCGTCAGTGGGGCGCCGGGTACCGTCGGTCGGCGGCCTCGATGGAGGGGGTCGCGGTTTGGACGGAGGAATGGCACACGCAGACAACCCAGCCGCCCCGGCACAGCCGACGTCAATCCGGGCGGACGACGGAACGGAGGATGTCATGAATGGCAACGCCTTGCTTTGGCTTACCCAGCCGATGCTGATCCTGACCTCGCTCGCGGTGTTCGTGGTGATCCTTCACGCGCTGCTGGTGTATGCACATCCGCTCTCCGACAACGGCTGGCGACGGGCGGACTACTTTTGGCTGGCGGGGGCGGTCCTGTCCTTGCTCGGGATGAGCGCCGAGGCCCGACACCAATGGCTTGAGTTGCGCAAGCCGATCTCCGAGCAGCTCCACTTGGCGTCCGTCGATTACCTGAGGGACAGCTTCCTGGTCCTGCGGATCTTCCCGTGCCACGTCGAATTCGGGAGGGCCGGTTTGACAGGCGGCGATCAGGCCGGCCGCGTGAACCAGTATGAGGCGTACTGCCAGTGGCTCACCGAGATGGAGGAGGCCATGGACCGTCTGTTCCGGACCCGATCCAAGATCGATCTGGCCCTGTTCGCGCGGGCCGAGGCCTTCTCCGATCTGCCAGGGGTCGCTGAGACGTTGGTCAGGCTGACCAAGATTGCGGCGGAATACAACCGGACGCTGGACGAGCTGAACCAGTGGGCTTCTCTTGAGTCCTCCGGCGCCGAAAGCCTCGTCAAAGCCATCTCCCCCATTCTCCTGTCCTTCGCCCTGGCCCTGCGGATCACCAAGGTTACCGGCCAGATCCGCAACCAGGAGCGCGGAGCAAGCCCGCCGGATGGCGGGGGCCGGACCACAGCGGCCCACGGCGCGGCTGGCTCCAGCGGCTGATCCGGTGTCCACGGACGACGGCGGGCTGCCCGCGGGGGTTGCTCGCCGGCGTTACCGCGGTGCCTCCATTCAGCGCAAGTTCAGCGATGCGGCGTCATGCTGTCGTTCAAGATCACTCAATGACGGGTGTGCTTCCCGTGGAGTCCCAGATGCGTCAATCACTCAAGGCGGCCCTTCCTGTGCTGATCGCCGGACTTCTCCTCGCCGCGCCGAGCGACGCCGGAGCCAAGGCCGACCACGATCGGGCGCGGGATGCCTTGCGGGCTGGGCGTGTCCAGCCGCTGGGGCGGATCGTCGAGAACGCCACAAGGCAGTTCGGGGGCGCCATCCTCGATGTCGAGGTCAAAGACGCGGATGTGGGTTTCCGCTACGAACTGAAGCTGATGGCCGCGGACGGCCGGAGATGACGCCATCAGAACGGTGCGTGGGCTCTGCGACCGGGCGACGGACCATTAGAAGGACGCATCCGCTGCACTCCGCCGCCCATGACCGCGGTCCGCCGCACCGACGAGGCGTGAACCCGGCTTTGTCACGGCAACTGAGGAGGCAAATAGAAGTTGCGAAATCCGCAACTGGTTCACGCTGCGGCGGTCGCGGCCCGCCAGTGGGCCACGGCCTGTGCTCGGAAGTTGCGCAGGGGGCGGCGGGGGGACCGGGGG
>NZ_LGQU01000131.1:0-5954 GCF_003115935.1 Azospirillum sp. TSH20 | reverse complement strand
CAGTCCCTCCCCCGCCCAGCTCTCGCACAAAGCTTTGCTTTGTGCTGACGCGGCAGGCGGACCGTAGGTCCGCTGAGAGCGGGGGAGGATAGGTGGGGGTCTAACCTCGCACCCCCATCCCCCATCCACCCGTCACTCCTGGATGAACGCCTTCACGTAGGACTGGCGCAGCGGCTGGATCAGATAGTCCAGCGGGGTGCGGGCGGAGAGCACGATGCGGGCTTCCACCGGCATGCCGGCCTTGATCTTCAGGTTGCGGACCTCGTGGCTGTCGGCGTCCTTCAGGCGGATGCGGGCCAGATAATATTCCTGGCGGGTCGCGTTGTCGGTCAGGCGGTCGGCCGAGACGTAGGAGACGGTGCCGTCGATGGTGCCGACGACGCGGCTGTCATAGGCGGTCAACTGCACCTTCACCGGCAGGTCGACGGCCATCGACTTGATGTCCTTCGGCTGGATGCGGACCTCGGCCAGCAGGGCCTTGTCGTCGGGGACGATGTCCAGCACCGGCTCGTTGGCGGTGATGGTGCCGCCGACGGCCGGGTGGCCGTACATCACGACGTTGCCGGCGTCCGGCGCCTTGATGGTGCGGTTGTCCAGGCGGTTCTTGGCGTCGCGGATCTGCTCGGCCAGCTTCTGGGCGTCGCCGCGCGCCTTGTCCAGCTCGACCAGCACCTTCTCGCGGAAGTCGCTGCGGCGGCGGACCAGATCGCCCTGGGCGTCGACCGCCTGCTGCCGCGATTGCGACATGCGGGCTTCCAGCTCGTGGTCCTGGGCGTGGAGCTGCGCGTTCTCCTTCTGCGCCGCCACCAGCTTGGTGCGGGTGGAGTTGCCGCGGTCCAGCAGGCCCTGGGTGATCTGGATGTCCTCGTCCGACAGCTTGATCTCGCGGTTCAGGAAGGCGCGCTGCTGCTCCAGGCTCTTCACCTCGTCGCCCAGCGTGGCGATGCGGTCCTGCGTCAGCTTCGCCTCGGTTTCCAGCTGGTTGCGACGGACCTGGAACAGCTTCTCCTGGTTCTGCATGGCGTTGTCGACCGCCGGCTCCTTGCCGCGGCGGGCGGCCAGCTCGGCCGGCCATTCGATGGCGGGCTTCTCGAACAGCTCGGCCGACAGGCGCGCTTCGGAGGCCAGCGTGTCGAACAGCGCGGCGTTCAGCATGTCCAGGCGGGTCTGCGCCTCGGTGTTGTCCAGCCGCATCAGGACCTGACCGGCGTCGACCCGGTCGCCCTCATGGACCAGGATGGCGCTGATGACGCCGCCTTCGGTGTTCTTCACCACCTTGCGGCCGGTTTCCGGCGCCAGCGAGCCCGACGCGCTGATCGCGCTGTGCAGCGGGGCCACCGCCGCCCAGCCGGTCATGCCGCCGAAGCCGACCGCCAGGACCAGGAAGCCGCCCAGCAGCAGGCCGCGCACGCCGGTTTCCGGCATCGTCGCCCGCAGCGCATGGATCGAGGTGATGGTCGCCGTCTTGCGCGACGGCTTGCCGGCGGGGGTTTCGGAACCGTTGTCACCGGACAGCGGGGCGGGGAACGTCGTGGTCATCGTGGTCATGGGGCTTCCTTGGCTCTGTCGGGTCGGGCGTCGCTAACCGGATGGTCGGTCTTGGGGGCAGTGCCGGCGGTCAGCCGGCGGCCCCCGCCGTGGCGGCGGACGGACCCTGAGGGCCGAGATTGCGAAGGCGGGCGAGGTTGACGGCGCCGGGTTGGGCCTGCTGCTGGTCCGGACGCGGCAGCTCCATCGCCATGCCGTTCTTCAGGACATAGGTGTGGTCGGACATGTCGACGAAGATCGGGGCGTGGGTCATGACGATGGTGGTCGCCCCGCGCTCCTTGCAGGCCGCGACGAAGGCGCGGACCGCCTTGATGCCCAGCTCGTCCAGGCCGGCGGTCGGCTCGTCGAGCACCAGCAGCGGCGGCTGGCCGAAGGCGGCGCGGGCAAGGCCGATCAGGCGGGCGCTGGCGCCGGTGATCGGGGACAGCGGATCGTTGACCTCGGTCTCGTAGCCCATGGGCAGGCTTTCGATCCACTCGTGGAGGCCGACGGCCTTGGCGGCCTCTTCCACCTGTTCACGGGTGGCGGTGGTGAAGCGGGCGATGTTGTCGGCGATGCTGCCGGGCAGGAGATCGACCTGCTGCGGCAGGTAGCCGATGCCCTGTTCGGGGCTGTCGGGGGTCAGGGTGGCGACGGACAGGCCGCCCAGCCGCACCGTACCGGCCGACGGCAGGGCGACACCGGCCAGCAGGCGGGCCAGAACCGACTTGCCCGAGCGGTTGGGGCCGGCGATGCAGACGGTCTCGCCGGGCTCGACCGACAGGGTGACGCTGCGCAGGATCGGCTTCTGGTCGCGGGGGGAGACGAACAGCAGGTTCTCGACGGTCAGGCGCTCGCTCTCGACGGGCACGGAGGGACGCTCCGGCTCACGCGACAGGCGCTTCAGCAGCGGCAGCAGGCGGCGGACGGCCTGGGCGGAGCGGACCAGCCCGCCCCAGGCGCCGGCGGTCTGCTCGATCGGGGCGAGGCCGCGGCCAACCAGCATCGAGGTGGCGATCATGCCGCCGAAGGACAGGTGCTGCTCGATCACCAGCCAGGCGCCGATGCCCGTCACAGCGATCTGCAGGACCATGCGGACCCACTTGGTGGCGGCGCCGATGGCGGCGCTGCGCTCATAGCCCTGGCCCTGCATGGCGCTGGCGGTCAGGAAGTCGCGGTTGACGGCATCCAGCGAGGCGTTGCCCATGCGCAGGCCGCGCACGGTGTCGGAGCGGGAGGCCAGCGCCTCGAACAGCTTCTGGGCGCGGCTGGCCGGCAGCTTGCTCTCGTCGTTGATGTCCTTGACGGCCATGTAGCCGATCCAGCCCATCACCGCCATGATCGCCATCGACACCACCAGCACCAGCGCCAGCATCGGATGGATGACGTAGATGCCGATGACGTAGAGCGGAGCCCAGGGCAGATCCATCAGCGCCGGCAGCGACGGACGCGAGAAGGCGCCCTTCAGCTCCATCAGGTCGGCGAGCGGACCATTGTCCGGACGGCCGCGGCCGGCGGCGTCCAGCGCGTCGGCGGTCAGCCGGCGGCGCCACCGCACCTCCAGCGCGTTGCCGGCGCGGGCCAGCAGGCGGGAGCGCACCATCTCCAGCAAGCCGCTCAGCGTCAGCGCGAGCACGACGATCAACGTCAGCATGATCAGGGTGTCGTAATTGCCGGACGGAATGGCGCGGCTGAACACCTGAAGAGAATAAAGCGGCATGGCCAGCATCAGGGCGTTGATGGTGGCGCTGAAGATAAATGTACTAACGAGTATCCTGGTGAAATAACCGCGATTGAAAGCGGCTTCCGGCTTATCATTGCCGGGCTGTCGAAAAGAGTTGGACTTGGTAGTAACAGGCATAAACAGCCCTCCAATTGTCACCGGTCAGCGCAGTGCCCACTGGATGCAGGCGAGGTCAGAGAACGCCATCTTGGTAAATGGGACCTTAACATTCGGGGACGTCACAGGATTGCCACCGGATGCCACCACTTTTGCGCAAGACTACTCCGGTATTGTTTGTTCATTCGGGGTGATTTGCCCCGCTGGCCGGCAGGGACGCATGACCTATGGCCGGTTGGAGGGGCCGGGCATTGCCGGTATCGTGGCCCGCAGCGGCGATTCCGCCGGTCCACCCCAACCACAGCCGGAGAAGATGATGGAAGGGCGCAAGGTCCCCTCGGTGGTGTTCAAGACCCGCGTGCGCGACGAGAGCGTCGGCGGACCCAACCCGTTCCGTTGGCAGGATGTGCGGAGCGACGAGCTGTTCCAGGGCAAGCGGGTGGTTCTTTTCTCGCTGCCCGGCGCCTTCACGCCGACCTGCTCCAACGAGCAGTGCCCCGCCTTTGAGCGGCTCTATGACGATTTCAAGGATTTGGGCATCGACGAGGTCTATTGCCTCAGCGTCAACGACGCCTTCGTCATGTACCAGTGGGGCAAGAGCCTGAACCTGAAGAAGGTGAAGCTGATCCCCGACGGGTCGGGCCATTTCACCCGCC
This sequence comes from Azospirillum sp. TSH20, assembly GCF_003115935.1. Classification (NCBI taxonomy): domain Bacteria; kingdom Pseudomonadati; phylum Pseudomonadota; class Alphaproteobacteria; order Rhodospirillales; family Azospirillaceae; genus Azospirillum; species Azospirillum sp. TSH20. Next base: position 1,931 of record NZ_LGQU01000131.1, on the reverse strand, counting down.
GTATGGGCATGCTGATCGACAAGGACCATGTCGGCTTCGGCTTCCGGTCCTGGCGCTATGCCATGGTCGTGAAGGACGGCGTCGTCGAGAAGTGGTTCGAGGAGCCTGGCATCAACGACGAAGGCGAGAACGGCGACCCCTACGGCGAATCCTCGCCGGAGACCGTGCTGGCTTACTTGCGGAGCTGAGACACCCGATTCGGCGCCGACCGGGTGCCGCAGGGCGGGACGGTCCACAGGGTGCATGGTGAAAGGCCGGCGGGGCGAAGGCTCCGCCGGCCTTTTCCATGACCACCCCACGCCTGCGCCGCCGGCGGGGGCAGGGTGCAGCATTGCGTATGAATGCGTGCATCGCGGCGGTCGATATTCTTTTTATTAGACAATCATTATTGCATTGCTACCTTCTGCGCCGGCTTCGGCCACGGTTTCAGCCCGCGGGGCGGCCGGCAACAATCTGATCGTGCGCCGCCCGGCTTGCCGGGACAGGATCGGCACGGCGGGGACGGATGACGCGACGAAGGGGCGGGGCGCAGACCGCCGCTGTCCATGCGACGTTGACACCCTTAGCAGGGCAAAGGTGACCCTCCCATGAGCATTTCCAAGCAAGTCATTTTGAAAACCGCGCTGGCGGCGCTCGTCGTCCTGGCACCGCTTCCCGCGGCTGCTCAAGTCAAGCTGTCGGATCTGAAGCTCAAGATCGACCCGGCGCAGACCACGGTGTCGGGCATCTCCTCCGGCGCCTATATGGCCGGGCAGTTCCAGGTCGCCTATTCGGGGCTGGTCAAGGCGGCGGGCCTCGTCGCCGGCGGCCCCTATGATTGCGCCGAGGTGTCGGAGGGCGGCATCGCCCCGGCTGTGGTGGCGCTGAAGCGCTGCATGGACGTGGCGATGGGCGCCCCCAACGTCGACGCGCTGGTCGCCAACGCCAAGGCGCGGGAGAAGGCCAAGGACATCGATCCGCTGTCCAACATGGCGCAGTCGAAGATCTACCTGTTCAACGGCGACAACGACGTGACGGTGAAGCGCCCGGTCGCCGACGCCACGGAGCAGTTCTACAAGGCGCTGGGCGTGCCGGAGGCGAACGTCTCCTACGTAAAGCTGCCGAAGGCGGCGCACGCCTACATCACCGACGGCTATGGTGCCGCCTGCGACTTCATCCCGAAAGAGGATGAAAAGAGCGAATACATCAACAACTGCCAGTACGATCAGGCCGGCGCCATCGTCCGCTTCTTCTACGCCGACGCCAGAACCCCGAACGCCCCTACCGCGGCCCACCAGCCGCAGTTGTTCAACCAGGCGCCCTTCATCGGCGACACCAGCCGCAGCGGCATGGCCAAGACCGGCTACATCTATGTTCCGGAAGCCTGCGAGGGCGGCAAGCAGACCTGCCGCATCCATGTCGCCTTCCACGGCTGCAAGATGGCGTCGAACCTGATCGGCGACCATTTCGCCGTGAACGCCGGCTACAACCGCTGGGCCGACGTCAACAACATCGTCGTGCTGTACCCGCAGATCGACGGCGACGCCAAGCTGTCCTCCAACCCCAAGGCCTGCTGGGACTGGTTCGGCTACACCGGCTACGACTTCGCCCGCAAGGGCGGCTTCCAGATGACCGCCGTCCGCAAGATGATTGGGGCGCTGGCTGGGGAGTAAGGTTCGGCCTCTTGCCCCCACCCCACCAACAAAAAAGCCCCTCTCCGGCGACCCGGAGAGGGGCTTTTTCAAATCAGCGCGATCAGGCCTTCAGGATGCCCCGGCCGGCGAAGCGGGCGGCGACGCCGAGCTGCTCCTCGATGCGGATCAGCTGGTTGTACTTGGCCAGACGGTCCGAACGGCTCAGCGAGCCGGTCTTGATCTGGCCGCAGTTGGTGGCGACCGCCAGATCGGCGATGGTGCTGTCCTCGGTCTCGCCCGAGCGGTGCGACAGGACGG
>NZ_LGQU01000183.1:0-6111 GCF_003115935.1 Azospirillum sp. TSH20 | reverse complement strand
GACACGCCGCTGCCGGAGACGGTGAGGTTCTCCGCCAGCGTGACGCCGTTGGCGACGGCCAGGGTGGCGCCGCTGGCCACCGTGGTGCTGCCGGCGGTGGTGCCCAGCGCGTTGCTGTGCCCGGCGACCAGCGTGCCGGCGCTGATGGTGGTGGCGCCCGTATAGGTGTTGTCGCCCGACAGGGTCAGCGTGTTGCTGCCGCCCTTGGTCAGGGCGTTGGCGCCGCCGACCACGCCGCTGATGGTCAGGGCGCTGGTGGTGGTGACGGTGGCGTTGGCGTTCAGCGTGACGGTGCCGCTGACCGTGTTGGTGCCGCTGGCGCTGATCAGCGCGCCGCCCGACGAAACGCCGCTGCCCGACAGGGTCAGGTTCTCGGCGACGGTGATGCCGCCCGACAGGGCCAGTGCGGCGCCGTCCGCCACCGTGGTGCCGCCGGTGGTGCTGCCCAGCGCGTTGGCGTTGCTGACCGTCACCGTGCCGGCGTTGATGGTGAAGGCGCCGCTGAAGCCGCTGTTGTCGGCCGACAGGGTCAGGTTGCCGCCGGCGGCCTTGGTCAGGGTGCCTGATCCGCTGACGGCGCCGGACAGGGTGAGGTTGCCGCCGCTGGGAGCGACGCTGACCGTGCCGCCGTTGTTGCCGATGGCGACGGCGTTGTCGATGGTGGCGGTGGTGGCGGAGAGCCGCAGGGTGCCGCCGTTCAGCGTCAGGGTGCCGGTGCCCAGGTTGCTGTCGCTGGACACAACCAGCCAACCGTTGGTGACGGTGATGCCGCCGGCGAAGCCGCTGCTGTTGGAGGTGCCCGACAGGGTCAGGCTGGTGGAGCCGGCATTGGTGCTCAGCGTCAGGCTGGACGCCGAGGTGCCGGTGATGGCGCCGCTGAAGGTCTTGTTGCTCGTTTGGTTGATGGTCAGCGCGTTGGCGCCCAGCGCCAGCGTGCCGGCGCTGTCCTGCAGGTCACCGATGGTCTCGGTCGCCGACGACAGCTTCAGCGTGGCGCCCGACGCCACCGTCACGGCGCTGCTGTCGGCGAGCGCGGTGCCGCCGCTGCTGTTCAGTTCCAGGGTGCCGGCGCTGACGGTGGTGGCGCCGGTGTAGCTGTTGGTGCCGGTTAGGGTCAGGGTGCCGGTGCCGGACTTGGACAGGCCGCCGGTGCCACTGACGATGCCGTCGAAGCTCGTGCTGGTGTTGTCGCCACCGACGCTCAGCGTGTTGCCGCCCAGCGTGACGCTGCCGGATCCTGCCAGCGACCCGATGGTCTCGGCGCCGGACAACTCCAGCGTGGCGCCCGACGCCACCGTCACGGCGCTGCTATCGCCGATGCCGCCGTTGGTCGTCAGCGTGCCATCGCTGACGGTGGTGGCGCCGCTGTAGTCGTTGCCGCCGGTCAGCGTCAGGGTGCCGGCGCCGGTCTTGGTGACGGCGCCGCTGCCGGTGATCTTGCTGGCGATGGTCAGCGTGTCGCTGCTGCCGTTGGTCAGCGTCAGCGTCTTGCCCGACGACACGGTGATGGTGCCGCCGCTGATGGTCAGGCCGCTGGCGGCGTCGGCGTCGAAGGTGATGGTCTCGCCGATCGCCAGATCGGAGCCCAGCGAGATGCTGCCGCTGGCAAGCCCGCTGCCGAACACGATGGTCTGGGTGCCGGCCTGGCCGTTGGCGATGGCGACCGCCTCGCGCAGGCCGACGCCGTCGGTCACGTCGACGGTGCTGCCGTCGCCCGTGCCGGTGACGTAGATATAGTCGGTCGTTACCGTCACGTCGGCCGTGGTGCTGGCGCCGTGGCCGTCGTCCAGGGTGAAGCGGATCGTCGCGTCGCCGGCTGGCGTATCGTTGCGATAGGTGATGCCGCTGAACAGGGACGACACCATGGCCGTGGTCGCCGCGCTGTTCAGCGTGATCGTCAGCACGCCGTTGGCGTTGGTGTAGCTGGCGAAGGACTCGCCAGAGTTCTGGGTGTAGTAGCGGAGCGTTCCATGGGTCGCGTCCGTCGGCGTGTCGACAAAATAGATGGTGCTGAAAGCGAACATGTCCGCCGACCACGCGCCGCCGGTTGCGCGTTGCACGGTCAAGGACCCGTTGCCCCAATTGGCGGTGTCGTTCTCCGCGTCGCTGACGCTGGCAATGCCCGTGCTGCCGCTGAAGCTGTCAAGGAAAACGGTTCCCCCCACCCCAGCCCAGCTTTTGGTGTCGCCATTCAGATCGCTGACGACCGGGGCGGAGTTGTGGCCCGACACGGTGATGCCGACGCCGGTGGAATCGGAGATGTCGCCATAGATCGTGCTGTTCCAGTCGTCGGCCGAGGCGATCTTGTAGGTGGTGTTGTCGGTGGCGCTGGTGCCGTCCTTGTTCAGCAGGGCGTTGAGATTGGTCTTGTCCGACCCTGTCAGCGTGACGGAGAAGCCGGTGGCGCTGGTGATCTCCACCGCGCCGCTCAGGGAGACGGCGCCGCCCGACCCGCCCTGGCCGGTGATGGTCAGCTTAGACAGGTCGATGTCGTTGGTCGCCCCCGGCTGGTGGACCAGATTGGTGCCGGTCACCGTCAGCACGCCGGTCGAGGCGTTGTAGTTGACGGAGGTGATCGCCGGCTTCTGCGTGTTGGACACGGTGATGCCGTTGCCGGTGCTGTCCGCCGCCGCCGACAGCGTGCTGTCCCAGCCCGTCGCCGCCGCCAGATTGTAGGTGGTCGCCCCCTGCGAACTGCCGCCGTTCTTGTTCAGCAGCCCCTCCACATAGGCCTGGTCGGTCGACCCCAGCGTGATGGTGAAGCTGTTGGAGCTGGGAGTGGAGGTGACCGAGGAATCGCTGGTCAGCGTGTAGCTGTTGCCGCCCTCGCCGGTCAGGGTGAGCTTGGTGATGTCGATGCCGTCGCCGTTGCCGATGTTGGTGCCGGTCACCGCCAGCGTGTTGGTGCTGGCGTTGTAGGTGGCGGAGGTGATGGCGGGAGCGGTGTCGATGACGAGGGCCTTGGACCCGCCCAGCGACGATCCGCTGCCGGTCGCCGGCAGGGTCAGCGTCGCGTCGTTGCCGGCCGCGTCCTTGATCGTCCCGCCGTTCAGCGCCAGGGCGGAGGCGGACTGGTAATCCAGGTCGGACGACGTGTCGCCGGCCTGCACCGTATAGGTGAAGGTCAGCGTGTTGGTGCCCGTCCCGCTGACGTAATCGATCGTCCGGTCGGTGGTGCCGGTTTCCAGCGTCAGCCGCGGCGTGCCGGTGACCGTCACGTTTTCGGAGAAGGTCACCTGGATCGACACGGTGCTGCCGACGCCATAGGTGCCGTCTGCGGTGCTGGACGTGACGCCGGTGACCGTCGGCGTGACATCGTCGGTAACGGTGATGTTCGCGGCGTCGGTGACGGTGGAAAAAGCGGTGGCGCCGCCGTTGGTGCTGGTGTCGGCCGTGCTGCCGGCGGTGCCGCTGGTCTGGTCCCAGGCGCGGAAGGTGACGGCGTCGCTGACCGTGCCGGCATAGCCGCTGTTGGCCTTGAAGAACAGGCGGGTATTGGCGTCTGCCTTCAGGAGCAGGGCGCTGGTGTTCGTGACGGCGCCGACCGAACTCCAGTTGCTGCCGCCGTTGGTGGTGTAGTACCAGCTGCCGTTGGACGCATCGACGGCGGTCAGGGCGATGCCGGTGGAGGCGCTGCTGTCGGCGTCGGTGACGTTGCTCAATGCGCCGCCGCTGTCGATCAACGACGACACCAGCGTGCCGACGGTCCCGCTGGGCGCGTTCACCGCAACAGACTGGTTCTCGCCGCTTAGGACGGGGGTCTTGCTGTTGTCGAGGACGGGAGCGGTGTTGGATGGTCCTGTAACGGTCGGAGCAAGAAGAAGGTCGTCAAACATCAATCTTACAGGGCTTGCCGCGTAAGAAATCGTAAAACTCTTAATATTTCTAAAATCAGATATGGATGTAAAATCCAAAGAATGCTTTGTTTCCTCCATGTAGTTGCTGGAAAAAGTGGCGGTTCCACCGTCGGATTTTGTGGCCGTAACAGTCACGGCAATTGTTGCGGCGTTTGCGGTATTTTTGGCCGTTATTGGTAAATCAAATAAAAAGTCAAACGAAGAAAGTCCAAATGAGCTTAAATCGTTGCTCGCAAAAGTTACACTACTCATGGATCCGCTGCCGCCACCAATCAAAAGGGCGGCGTCGCCGATTCCGACTATGCCAGATTGCGTGGAGTCGGAAGTGCTGTAACTGATCGAACGGGTTCCACTGCTGACTACGGATACGTTGAGACCGCTCCTTTGGGATATGGAGGTGCCGTCAGCATAAAAGTCATCGACACTGGCATTGGTCGCTAGGCCGGTGAGCGACGTTCCTGAAGCTGTGCCAAAGGTCATTGTGGTGCCTGTCAACGGCGCCGTCAGCATTGTGGAAAAAGAAGCCGTTGCCTCGCTTGTAAACGGATTCGACGCTTCGATATGGTTAATTGTCCGTTCGAGCGCCCAATCCCCGCCCTGCTGTATTGGGCCTGTGCTGTTGGTCGATGCGGCAACATCCGCATGCGTCGCCTCCGCCATGGCGGAGAGAAAGGCTTCTCCCGTGCCGCCTGCGACTTGGCATCCATAAAGAAGAAGATCGCCGTCCGAGGTGAGCGCCGCTCCCACTGCCGCCAGATCGGTTTCCCTCGCCTGCACCGATTGGCTGTCCAGCGTCAACGCGCCAAGGTTCACGTAACCTTCGTTGCCGTGGCTCACGATGTGGATGGCGTCGTATCCCTGATGCGTCTCCGCCCATCGGGCCATCTGCGACAAGCCGTCCTGGGAGGAGTCGAGCAGCACGACCTCCACCCCGGCCTTCGCCCCTTCCGCCAGGGATTGCCAACCGGCAACGTTCTGCTCGATGAACACCGCCTCCTTCCGCCCGCCGTTCGTGAAGGGTTCGACTTCACGAAGGACCTGCGGAGCCGGCACCGCATCGGTCACTGGAGCGGAGGCGGCGGGTGCCACCACATCCGCGAACGCCGTCTTCGTCGCGTCGTGGTCGGTCGCCGCCGTGTCGGTGTGAATATCCGGCTGAACCGCTGTCGTGGGATCGGCTGCCGTCGCTACGCCGGCGGCGTCGAACATGAAGCGCGGTTCCAGCGCCATTGCGAACATGGGGGAAGACGGTTTGCGCGTCTTGCCGGAGCCACCGTTCCCGCCAACGCCCTTCGCACCACGCATGCGCGCCATAGCCCCTCTCCCCGACATTCACCGCACCGCCCAACTTTATGCCGAAAGCGGTTATCCATAAGTGTGAAATCGGAGGGAAGGTACCACCTAATTGCATTTTCGCACAACGATGTGAAATCTCAGGGTTGCGAAATCCTTTTTCCGTTTTATCCGATTCGCGCGACCGTATGGCGAAGCACATGCTCCATTTTGCAGTATCTCGTCAAATATTCCCTCAAAGTTTCAAATCTGTCATAAAATCCCTTTTATATCATTCCAAACTTCCCGAATACACACATACAGCAGTATGTTAATCATACAAGAGTATGTCTCACTGCTTGTTAGAGTTTGCTAAAAGGCAATCTTTTATCTTGGTGAAGCTGATATACTAACGCTTCCAGAGAATATATTATTATTCTTTCTACCTTGCCAGGGCAGGAGCCTCCGCTTCAACCGGTGGGCGCTCGTCGCCGCTCGCTATAATTCGGCATCAATCGGTTCGGAGATTTCTCCATGGACGCTTATATTGGCCTGATTTTCCCGTTCGCCGGTACATTCGCCCCGCAGGGCACGGCCCAATGCCAAGGACAGCAAATAGCCGTACAGCAGAATCAGGCGTTGTTTTCGATCGTCTACAACCTGTATGGCGGCGATGCCAGAACCTATTTCAATCTGCCGGATCTGCGCGGCCGCGTCCTTGTCGGTGCCGGCGCGAGTCCGTATCTGAACACGACCCTGAATCCCGGCAACTTCAGCGGTACGGCGAGCAGCACGCTGAATCTGACCAATCTGCCCCAGCACACGCACAACGCCACCTTTACGCCGGGCAGCGGTTCCTCCACCTCCACCATCAACGCCAATGTGTCGATCCCAATTTCGACGGCGCAGGCCAATCTGCCGACCCCGGCGGCCGGCACCAACTATCTCGGCGGCGTCAAGGTTAGCGACGCCGGCTCCCTCA
>NZ_LGQU01000119.1:0-6232 GCF_003115935.1 Azospirillum sp. TSH20 | reverse complement strand
CCAGCTCTCGCACAAAGCTCCGCTTTGTGCTGACGCGACAGGCGGACCGAAGGTCCGCTGAGAGCGGGGGAGGTTAGGTGGGGGTCTAGCTCAGCAACCCTAAACCTCAATCCGCCGCCAGCCCCACCCCGCACTCCCGCGCCCAGTCCAGCAGCCGGGCGGTCGCACCGTCCGGCGCCGGCCGCTGCAGGGCGGCGGTCCCGAGCACCACGGCGCCGTTGCTGCCGTCGATGGTCAGCAGGTCGCCGGTGCGGACCGTCACCTCGTCAACCCGCATCACCCCTTCTTCCGGGTCGATGCGCAGCCCACGGGCACCGCAGACGCAAGGGCGGCCCATGCCGCGGGCGACGGTGGCGGCGTGGCTGGTGAAGCCGCCGCGGGCGGTGACGATGCCGACGGCGGCCTGCATGCCGTGGATGTCCTCCGGCGAGGTTTCCGGCCGGCACAGGATCACCGGCGCACCGCCGCGCGCCAGCCGCAGCGCATCCTCGGTCGTGAAGGCGGCGCGGCCGGTCGCCGCCCCGGGCGAGGCGGGAAGACCGGTCGCGATGGCGGCGGCCAGCGCCTCCGGCGTCAGGGTCGGGCGCAGCAGCTCGTCCAATGCCTGCGGGTCGACGCGGCCCACCGCCTCATCGCGGGTGATGATCCCCTCCTCCGCCATGTCGACGGCGATGCGGACGGCCGCTTCGGAAGAGCGCTTGCCGCTGCGCGACTGCAGGATGAACAGGCGCCCGCCATCCACGGTGAACTCGATGTCCTGCATGTCGCCGAAGGCCTGTTCCAGCCGCTCGGCCACCCGGCAAAGCTCGGCATAAACCGCCGGCATGCGGCGCTCCATCGAGCGGTCGGGGTTGGGCTGGCTGGCACTCAGCGGGTCGGGATCGCAGGTGCCGGACACGACGTCCTCGCCCTGGGCATCAGCCAGGAACTCGCCGCACAGGCCGGGCGCGCCGGTGGAGGGATCGCGGGTGAACAGAACGCCGGTGCCGGACTCCGGCCCACGGTTGCCGAACACCATCGCCTGCACCGTCACCGCCGTTCCCAGATCCTCCGGAACATCGTGCAAGGCGCGGAAGGCGACCGCCCGCGGGTTCATCCAGGAGCGGAAGACCGCCGCCACCGCCAGACGCAGCTGCTCCGCCGGATCCTGCGGGAAGGGACGGCCGCAGCGCGTCTCCACCAGCCGCAGGAAGAGCGGCATCAGGCTGCGCCAGTCCTCCGCCGTCAGTTCGCCGTCGCGCTGAAGCCCGCGCTCCTCCTTGTATTCATCCAGCAGCGCCTCGAACCGGTGGCCGGGCACGCCCATCACCACGCAGCCGAAGGACTGGACCAGCCGGCGATAGCAGTCGTAGGCGAAGCGCGCATCACCCGACGCCGCCGCCAGCCCCTGCACGGTGCGGTCGTTGAGACCGAGATTCAGAATGCTGTCCATCATGCCGGGCATCGACACCGCCGCGCCCGAGCGGACGGACAGCAGCAGCGGCCCGCCATCACCATCACCGGTGCCGCCGAAACGCCCGCCCGCCTGCCGCTCCAGCGCCAGGACGGCCTCATCGATCCGCTTCAGCAGGCCAGCCGGCAGCGGGTCATCCGCGCCCAGCCCGCGCCCGGCCTCCGCCGCGATGACGAAGCCCGCCGGCACCGGAATGCCGAGCGCCGCCATCTCCACCAGGCGCCCGCCCTTGTTGCCCAGCCGCTCCACATCGGCCCGCCCAGCGACCAGACCAGCGGCAAGCCCGGCCCCAAAAGGGACGATCATGTCCGGCACGGTCGCGAAGAGGCTGGAGGCCGGACGGCGCATCGGGGCGATGTCGGGAGCGGTGGAGGTGTTCATGATGTGCCCAACCTGGATTCAGCCGGCCCGTCGAAGGCCATCAGACGCAGCAGCCGGTGCAGTCCATCCGGATCGTCGCTTTTCCTGTCCGCCATTTTCATGTCCGACATGCGGACCAGACGCGCCCGCTGCCCCGAACCGGGGCCGCCGGCACGGACGACCCCATCGCTAAACAGCCGCAGCAGCGGTTCGGCCCGCGCACAAGCCGCGTCGCTGCCGCCGAGGTCGATGACAGGATCGATGACCGGACCGGTTCCTGCCGGCGCATCGGCCAACAGGGCACCCAGATCGGCGAGCCGCGCGGCGTTGGCCGAAGCCTCCGCCGGCGGCAGGACCGACAGGTCGATCACCAGCGAGCCCGGCGGCAGGGCGGCGGCAAAGCCGTCCTCGGCGAACAGGGCGGACTCGACCGCGGGCGCATCGGGCAACAGCATCATCACCACGTCGCACGCGCCGGCCCGGTGGCGGAAGTCGCCGCGGCCATGGGGGTGGCGGTGCAGCCGGTGCCCGGCGTCGCGCAGCCTGTCCATGATCGCCTCGGCCATCTTCCCGTCCCCGATGAACCCGACATCCATTCCGCGATCCTCCCGCCTCGGCCCGGAACGCCGTCATCCGGCGCCGAGCATCAGCATGGAGATTGATTGCGCATGTCGCATCGCACAATAGCACGTCTGCGCAATTTTCACATCGCGGAAACCGGCCTGAACTTGCCTAATCTTACCCAAGCCTAACAGTTTGGGCGGAGGTCTCCAGTGGCAAAAAGCCGCAGCCGGCCGGAATCCGGAACACCGGACCGGCCGCCGTTTCCACCAGCCGCGGCAGGATCGGCGCCGGCAAGTCCTGGCCGGAAACCGCCGCAGAGGCCAACGCCCCACTGGCCATCGCCGCAGTCGTGTCGGCGCATCCCGCCAGCCGCAGCAAGGTCATCCGCGTGGCGAAGACAAGCCGGCGTCGCCCTGCCTCCTCCTCCGCCAGCAGGCGGCGCGGGGTGGCCCACAGCACGCCGACCGCCTCCCCGCCGTCGCAGACCGGCTCCTGCCCCTCCGGTGCCGGGGCAAGAAAGAACAGCGTGTCGAACCGCCGCGGCAGCATCTCCGGCGTCATCCAGCGGGCCAGCACCGCCATGCGGTCGAGCGCGGGGGCGACTCCGACCCGCGCCAGCGCCGCGGCGAAGCCCTCCCCCGCCGCCAGCCCGCGGCGCAGATCCGCCAGCGCCGACGATGAAAGCGGATCGCGGGTCGGCAGCATGCCGCACTCCTCCACGCTTTCCCGCAAGGCCGCGACCCGGTGCGCGAGGTCGGCAGGCGGCTCCCCCTCCGGCCAGCGGGCGCGCCACAGCGGGTGATGGTCCGCCGCCTCCAGCCGGCCGCCGGGAAAGACGGTGGCGCCGGGGGCGAAGCGCAGGCCGGCATGGCGTTCGATCACCAGCAGTTCCAACCCGTCCGCGCCGTCGCGCAGCAGGATCAGCGTGGCGGCCGGATGGGGAGCGACAGGGCTTTGAGGGGCGGTCTCGGGCATGCCCAAGTGTCGCCGACGGGCGGTCCGGCTGTCCATGTGCGGCGGAAAGAACCACTCTCACGATGCGGAATAAGGGGCGGGTGCCGTTTGACCGTCCGGCCTAGGACTTCCAGCATCCGGGCAACACCGAACCTCGCTCATCATCATTCGCCAGTCCCGCCCCTTTCGCAAAGGGCCGGGCGGAGGAAGGCTGTCGTCATGCCGTTTCACCGCAGCACAAAGATCGTCGCCACGCTGGGCCCCGCCAGTTCTTCGGAAAGCCAGATCACGGCCCTGGCTCGGGCGGGCGTGAATGTCTTCCGCCTGAACGCCAGCCACGGCACCCAGGCCGAACATGCGCAGCGTTACGCCCGCATCCGCGCCACCGAAAAGACGCTGGGGCGGCCGATCGGCATCCTGCTCGACCTCCAGGGGCCGAAGCTGCGGGTCGGGACCTTCGGATCCGGGCCGGTGGACCTCGCCATCGGCGACCGCTTCCGCCTGGACCTCGACCGCGCGGCGGGCGACCGCCGCCGCGTCTGCCTGCCCCATGGGGAAGTGTTCGCCAGCCTGGAACCGGGCCTCGACCTGCTGCTGAACGACGGTCGCATCCGGCTGCGCGTGCTGGACTGCGGTCCCGACTTCGCCGAGACGGAGGTGGTCGCCGGCGGCACCCTGTCGGACCGCAAGGGCGTCAATGTGCCGGGCGCGGCGCTGGCGCTGAGCGCGCTCTCGGAGAAGGACCGCAGCGACCTCGCCTTCGGGCTGGAACTCGGCGTCGACTGGATCGGGCTCAGCTTCGTCCAGCGGCCGGAAGACATCCTGGAGGCGCGCGAGCTGATCGGCAACCGTGCCCATGTGATGACCAAGATCGAGAAGCCGGCCGCCCTGCCGACGCTGGACCGGATCATCGAGCTGTCCGACGCGGTGATGGTCGCGCGCGGCGACCTGGGCGTGGAACTGCCGCCGGAAGACGTGCCGGCCCTGCAGAAGAAGATGATCCGGCTCAGCCGCGCCATGGGCAAGCCGGTGATCGTCGCCACCCAGATGCTGGAATCCATGGTGTCGGAGCCGACCCCGACCCGCGCCGAGGCCTCCGACGTCGCCAACGCCGTCTATGACGGGGCCGACGCGGTGATGCTCAGCGCCGAATCCGCCTCCGGCCGCTATCCCGTGGAGGCGGTGGCGATGATGGAGCGCATCGTCCGCCGGGTGGAGGGCGACCCGCTCTATCGCCGCATCATGGACGCCGACCATCCCAGCCCGGAGGCGACCGCCCCCGACGCGCTGACCGCCGCGGCGCGACAGGTGGCGGAAACCATCAGCGCCGCCGCCATCGTCACCTACACCACCACCGGATCGACCACCCTGCGCGCCTCGCGCGAGCGGCCGGGCGTGCCGATCCTCGGCCTCAGCGCCAACCACGCGACGGCGCGGCGGCTGTCGCTGGCCTGGGGTGTCCATGCCGTGCTGACCGACGACGTGGCGAATTTCTCGGAGATGGTCGGGCGGGCGCTGACCGCGGCGGCGGAAACCGGCATCGGCAGTTCCGGCCAGTCGCTGGTGGTCACCGCGGGCGTGCCGTTCGGGACGCCGGGCAAGACGAATTCCCTGCGGGTGGTGACCATCGACGGCGACGACGCACCGAAGGTGGAGACCGCGCAGAGGGAGGCGGCGACGGTTTGAGAATTGTGGCGTTAGACCCCCACCCTAACCCTCCCCCGCTGGGCGGAGGAGGGGACAAGTGCTTGTTCAGATAAGTAGCGGCAGTCCCTCCCCCGCCCAGCGGGGGAGGATAGGTGGGGGTTTAACTCCGCCTCACTCCAGAAAATCGCAATGCTTTTCCACATGCGCAGCCAGACCCATGGTGTGCTCGCGCACCAGCCGTTCGGCGAGGTCGGCGTTGCGCTCTTCCAGGGCCTTGATGATGGCGCGGTGGTCGTGGATGGAGCGTTCGGCCCGGTCCTCCTGGCCGATGGTCAGCTTGCGGATCGCCCGCATGTGGATGAACAGGTTGTCGGTGACGTCCTGGATCAGCTTCGACCCGCTCAGCTGGATGATGCTCTTGTGGAAAGCGATGTTGGCGTCGGAATATTCGCTGACATGGTCCTTCGGGCTGCGCTGCTCGAAGCTGCCGAACAGGTCCCACAGCTTGTGGATCTCAGCCGCCGGGGCATGTTCGGCGGCCATGCGGGCGGCCATGCTTTCCAGCGCCGCCCAGACCTGGATCATCTCGACGATCTCGGTCTTGGTTTTGCGGACGACGAAGATGCCGCGGCGCGGCTGCAGGCGGATGAAGCCCTCCTGCTCCAGCAGGGTCAGCGCCTCGCGGATCGGGGTGCGGCTGACGCCGAGCTTGTCGCTGAGCTGCCGTTCGTCCAGCCGGATTTCACGGTCATGGTCGTAGATGTCCATCTCCGTGATCGCCTGCTTCAGCGCATGGTAGACCTGACTGCGGAAGGTGGTTCCGGTGTCGAGGGGCTGGACGTTGAGAGCGGGAAAGGTCATGGAGTGGATGTCCTCATGTCTCGCCGGCGGTCGCGGCGCACCCGGTCGGCCCCTTGCACGGAGCCACCGTGCCTTTTTTCGTATCCTACATACCAGATGCATGCAAGCCGTTGAAATGTCCAGGGGGACCGGCGTGAAACGCGCCTGAGCTTAACCGCAGGACAGCCCGGCTGTTTTGGCCGGCACCAGCGCGGCCAGCAGCGGCGCCAGCGCTTGCGGGTCGCGCATCGCCAGCCCCATCACCGCCACGCCCGCCGCCCCGGCCGCCCGGCATTCGGCCACCGCGCCGGCGTGGTCGATGCCGCCCAGCCCGATCACCGGCACGCCCCGGCTCACCCACTGCCGCAGTCCCGCCGCACCCAGGCAGGGGCCGTAGCCGGGTTTGCTGGCGGA
>NZ_LGQU01000159.1:0-6362 GCF_003115935.1 Azospirillum sp. TSH20 | reverse complement strand
TGATCGCGGTCGGCGCCGGAGCGGAAGCGCGCATCGCCCAACAGATCGACAGCCTCGGCTCCAACCTCATCATCGTGGTGTCCGGCGCAATCGATCCCGAAGGTCCGCTATCGGGTCGAGAACTGGGCGGCTTACGATGCGGCGCTTCGCAGACGGGGAAAACTGACGATCTGGGTGTTGCCGCAAGCGGCAGTACCGCGTCGACTTCGAGGCGGCAGATACGAGCATGCTCGCGCGCGGAGCCCGCCAAGGCTTTACCCTCGGCCTGGTGACCGCCGATCGACCCGCGCGGGCCTTCGACGACTAGTCGAGCGCCGTCGACGGTCTCGATACCGGCGTGTCGTAAACACCGGAAGGGCAGGGCCGGCGTTCGATCGCCTGCCCTGCCGACGGACTGCAAGAGGTTCAGAAATGAAGCGGCCGGCCGAGCAGCCTGAGCGTCGCTTCGTGGAAGACCTCGCCCAGGGTCGGGTGGGCGTGGATCGTGCCCGCCACATCCTCCAGTTCCGCCCCCATTTCCAGCGCCAGCGCGAACTCCCCCGACAGTTCCGAGACGTGGGCGCCCACCGCCTGGATGCCGATCACCCGCCGGTCGTCGCGGCGCGCCACCACCCGGACGAAGCCGCTCTCGCCGGTGTCCAGAGTCAGCGCACGGCCGTTCGCGGCGAATGGAAATTGGTCGACGACCGCGTCGATCCCCTGCGCCGCCGCCTCGTCCGGCGACTGGCCGACGCTGACGATCTCCGGTTCGGTGAAGCAGACCGCCGGGATCGCGGCCGGGGCGAAACGGCGGCGGTGGCCGGCGATGATCTCTGCCACCATTTCGCCTTGCGCCGACGCCTTGTGCGCCAGCATTGGCTCGCCGACCAGATCGCCGATCGCCCAGACATTGCGCATTGAGGTGCGGCACTGGTCGTCCACCGCGACCAAGCCTCCTCGCCGATCCACTCCCATCGCCGCGAAGCCCCAACCCTCCAGCCGGGGACGCCGGCCCACGGTCGACAGCACGGCGTCGGCCGGCAGGCGGATCGTCCCACCATCCGCCGTCTGTACAACCAGCGCATGCCCATCCCCCTCGGCCTCCATTCCCAGCGCACGGCCCCCGAGATGAACGGTCACCCCGGCCCGCTTCAGCCAGCGCCGCACCGGATCGGTCAGACCCGCGTCGTACAGAGGCAGGATGCGCGGCTGCGCCTCGACCACCGTTACCGTCGACCCCATTTTGGCAAAGGCGCTGCCCAGCTCCAGCCCGATATAGCCGCCGCCGACCACCACAAGCCGGCGCGGCAGCTGGTCCAACGACAGCGCCTCGGTCGAGGACAGAACCGGCCCGCCGAAGGGAAGGGCCGGCAGCGGCACCGGCTCCGAACCGGTGGCGAGGATCACATGCTCCGCCGTCACGGTCAGCGGGCCGTCGCTGCCCTGGACGGTGCAGGTCTTGGCGTCGGAGAAGACCGCCCAGCCGCGCAGCACGCGCACCTTGGCCTTGCGCAGCAGGCCCGCCACGCCGCCGCTTAGGCGGTCAACGATCCCGTCCTTCCAGCGCATGGCGGCGGCGAGATCGAGGCGCGGCGGTGTGTCGAGCGCGATGCCGAAACGGCCGTCGCCCAGCGATTGGCCCATCGCCTCGAAGCGGCCGGCGACATGGATCAGCGCCTTGGACGGGATGCAGCCGCGGATCAGGCAGGTACCGCCCAGCCGGTCGGCCTCGACCAGTATGGTGTCGAGCCCCAACTGGCCGGCGCGGATGGCGGCGACATAGCCGCCCGGTCCACCACCGACCACGAGCACCTTGGCGGTGACGGTCTTTACGCTGGGTACGGTCATCGTGGTTGGTCCATGAAAAGGGTGGCGGGCTGTTCCAGCGACGTCTTCACCCGCTGAACGAAGGAGGCGGCGTCCCAGCCGTCGACGACCCGGTGGTCGAAGGAACAGGACAGGTTCATCATCGACCGCACGACGACGTTGCCCTTGCGCACCACCGGCCGTTCGACGATCCTGTTGACGCCGACGATGGCGACCTCCGGCCGGTTGATGATCGGCGTGGTGGCGAGGCCGCCCAGCGCGCCCAGGCTGGTGACGGTGATGGTGGAGCCGCTGAGCTGCTCCCGCCCGGCCTTTCCGTCGCGCGCGGCGGCAGCCAGTTCGCGGATCGCGTCGGCGGCCTGCCAGAGGTCGAGCGTCTCGGCATGGCGGACGACCGGCACCACCAGCCCGCCCGGCGTCTGCGTTGCGATGCCAGCATGCACCGCTTCGAACCGCTGGACGACATTCGCCGCATCGTCGTAGCGGGCGTTGATCTGCGGGAACTCCGGCAGCGCCCGCACCAGGGCGCGGATCAGGAAGGGCAGCAGGGTCAGCTTCAGCCGTGCAACGCCACCCTCGGCGTTGAGGTGGAGGCGCAGTTCCTGCAGGGCGGTGACGTCGACCTCCTCGATGTATGAGAAATGCGGGATGTGGCGCTTGGCCTCCTGCATGCTCTCGGCGATCCTGCGGCGCAGCCCGCGCACCGGCACCTCCGACACTCCGGTTCTGGCCGGGGAGGGCGGCCGCTCGACCAAGGCGACACCGCCGGCCTCAACCCCTCCGCCGGCAAGATGGCGATCGAGGTCGCGATGCAGGATCCGGCCGCCGGGGCCGGAGCCGGCGACGAACTGCAACGGGATGCCATGGTCCCAGGCGCGGCGTCGCACCGCGGGCGACGCGGTGGGCTTGACGCCGGGCGGCCGGCGGACCAGCAGGGCGGGTGCGACATCCGGTGCAGGGGCGCCAGCGGCAGGCATTGCAATGGCGGTTGTCGGGAGCGCCGCCGCGGGAATGTCATCGAGCGGGTCACCAGGGGCGTCACTGGGGGCGTCACCGGGGCCGTCGTCGGGGACCTGATCGTCTGTTCCCTCGACTTCCAAAACGACCAGTTCGGACCCGACCGCCAGCATCGCGCCGGGGGTGCCGTTGAGCGACAGCACCGTGCCGGTGACTGGTGAGGGGATCTCGACCGTCGCCTTGTCGGTCATCACGTCGACCAGCGTCTGGTCCTCGGCGACGCGATCGCCGGGCGCGACATGCCAGGCGACGATCTCGGCCTCGGCCGTGCCCTCGCCGACGTCGGGCAGCTTGAAGACATAGCGCGCCATGCTCACTCCTCCATCACGCGGCGCAACGCCTCGGCGATCCGGGCCGGGCCGGGGAAATACTCCCACTCGAAGGCGTGCGGGTAGGGCGTGTCCCAGCCGGTGACCCGCTCGATCGGCGCCTCCAGATGGTGGAAGCAATGCTCCTGCACCAAGGCGGACAACTCGCTGCCAAAGCCGCCGGTTCGGGTGGCCTCATGCACGATGACGCAGCGGCCGGTCTTGCGCACCGATGTCTCGATCGCCTCGATATCGACCGGCACCAGGGTGCGCAGATCGATGATGTCGGCATCGACCTGTGCATCGCGGGCGGCGGCCAGTGCTACGTGCACCATGGTGCCGTAGGCGAGGATGGTGACGGCAGTGCCGCTGCGCACCGTCGCCGCTTTGCCCAGCGGGATGGCGTAATGCCCGTCGGGCACCGCGCTGGCGGGATGCTTGGCCCAGGGCACCACCGGGCGGTCGTGGTAGCCTTCGAAGGGGCCGTTGTAGAGGCGCTTCGGCTCGAAGAACATCACGGGATCGTCGTCCTCGATGGCGCTGATCAGCAGCCCCTTGGCGTCATACGGGGTCGAGGGGATCACCGTCTTCAGCCCCGCGACGTGGGTAAAGATGGCCTCCGGGCTCTGGCTGTGGGTCTGGCCGCCGAAGATGCCGCCGCCATAGGGCGCGCGCACCGTAACCGGTGCCGTGAACTCGCCGCCCGACCGGTAGCGCAGCCTCGCCGCCTCGGAGATCAACTGGTCGCAGGCCGGGTAGATGTAGTCGGCGAACTGCATCTCGGCGACCGGACGCAGGCCGTAGGCGGCCATGCCGACCGCAATCCCCATGATGCCGGCTTCGGTGATCGGGGTGTCGAAGACCCGGCTGCGCCCATGCTTGCGCTGCAGCCCGTCGGTGCAGCGGAACACCCCGCCGAAATAGCCGACATCCTCGCCCAGAACGACGACGTCGCCGCTCCGCGTCAGCATCACGTCCATCGCCGCGTTCAGCGCCTGGACCATGGTCATGGTCGCCATCGCTCAGACCCCCGCCTGCTGGCGCTGGCGCTCCAGATGCCAGGGCATGGTTTTGTAGACGTCCTCGAACATCGTGCGGGCCGACTGGAACGGCCCCTTGTCGAGGGTGCCGTGGGATTCGGCCTCTTTTCCGGCGGCCTGGACCACCTCCGCAACCTCCCGGGCCAGATCCTCCTGCCGGGCTTCCGACCAGATGCCCAGCGCAATCAGGTGTTGGCGCAGTCGGTCGATCGGATCCCCCAGCGGCCAGTGGGCGCCGGCATTCTCCGGCCGGTATTTGGCGGGGTCGTCGCTGGTGGAATGGGCGGCTGCGCGGTAGGTGAACAGCTCGATCAGCGTTGGGCCGAGGTTGGCGCGGGCCCGCGCCGCCGCCCAGCGCGTCGCAGCGAAGACTGCCAGGAAGTCGTTGCCGTCCACGCGCAGGCTAGGGATGCCATAGCCGAGGCCGCGCGCCGCGAAGGTTGTGCGCTCCCCACCGGCGATGCCATGGAAGGAGGAGATGGCCCAGTGGTTGTTGACCAGATTGAGGATCACCGGGGCGCGGTAGACCGACGCGAAGGTCAGGGCATGATGGAAGTCGCCCTCCGCGGTGGCGCCCTCGCCGATCCAGGCCGCGGCGATGCGGGTGTCGCCCTTGATCGCCGAGGCCATCGCCCAGCCCACGGCTTGGCTGTATTGCGTCCCTAGATTGCCGGAGATCGAGAAGAAGCCGGCTTCCTTGCTGGAATAGAAGACCGGCATCTGCCGGCCCTTCAGCCGGTCGCCGGCATTGGAGAAGACCTGGCACATCATATCGACCAGGGGCCAATCGCGGGCGATCAGTAGACCCTGCTGCCGGTAGGTCGGAAACAGCATGTCGCCGCGGTCGACCGCCATCGCCTGCGCGACGGCAATCGCCTCCTCGCCGGTGCATTTCATGTAGAAGGAGGTCTTGCCCTGCCGCTGGGCACGCTGCATGCGCTCGTCATAGGCGCGCACCATCATCATCGACCGCAGCCCGCGCATCAGCGTGTCAGGGCTGAGCGCCGGGTCCCAGGGACCGACGGCATGCCCCTGATCGTCCAGCACGCGAACCAGATCATAGGCGAGGTCGGTCATGTCGGCCGCCGGACAATCGGTGTCGGGACGGCGGGCGGTGCCAGCTGGCGGCACGGCAAGAGTGCTGAAATCGATCTCGCTGCCGGGCCGCTGCGGAGGCTCCGGCACATGCAGACTCAATGGCGCCCGAACAGGCACGGGGGCATCCATGGCATTCCTCCCAAAGGCAGGTGCTGGCATCGGACTTCTGTCCGAGAGGCGGCGGTGATGGGAAAGCGGGGTAGGAAACGACCGCGACCGCGGCGGCGTGTCAGAGGTATCGGGTCGTGGATCCAATTATACCGTTGGAGCAGCGAATTTTCTTTGCGTTCTAATGCCCGCTATGTCGAAATCACGCATCATTCAATTCTTTAATCACTGACTAGAAGAGGCATTCCATGCGGATTGAACTCGACGCGATTGACCGCCGCATTCTGGCGCTGCTGCAATCCGACGCCCAGCTGTCAAGCGCCGAGATCGCCGAGCGGGTGGGGTTATCGCAGGCGCCGTGCTGGCGCCGCATCAAGCGGATGGAGGAGAACGGCGTCATCCGCCTGCGCGCGACCCTGCTCGACCGGAAGAAGCTCGGGCTGAACGTGCTGGTGTTCGCGCAGGTGAAGCTCGCCGCCCATGGCCGCGCGACCTTGCCGGAGTTCGAGGAGACCGTGCGCCAACTGCCGGAGGTGCTGGAATGCTACACGCTGATGGGGGCCACCGATTACATCATCAAGGTGGTCGCGCGGGACGTCGAAACCTATGAACACTTCTTCCGGGAGAAGCTGTCCCAGCTTCCGGCGGTGCGTGAGACCAATTCGGCCATCGCGCTGTCGGAGATCAAGCACACCACCGCCTTGCCGCTGTCCCTGCTGGAGGAACCCGACTGGCCGGCACGAACCACGAAAACCCGCTGATCTTTGCGTAGGACCAGCAGGCCCCATCGTCAGAAGTCAGGGATCGTCTCCATCTCAGTGACCCCCTTCCAGATAGGCGGACCGCACCTCCGGGTCGGCCAGAAGCTGCGCCCCGGTCCCCGTCATCGTGATCTTTCCCGTCACCATCACATAGGCCCGGTGCGCCAGCTTCAGCGCGTGGAAGGCGTTCTGCTCCACCATGAACACCGTCATCTTCTGTTCCC
>NZ_LGQU01000176.1:0-6425 GCF_003115935.1 Azospirillum sp. TSH20 | reverse complement strand
TCTCGACGCCGAGATCCTTCCACGGCAGCTTGGCCGGGTCACGCTCCTGCACGACCTTGATGGAGTGGCCGTTGACGATCAGCACGCCCTCGCCGGTCTCGATGGTGCCGGGGAAGCGGCCGTGGACGCTGTCGTACTTCAGCAGGTGCGCATTGGCCTTCAGATCGGCGAGGTCGTTGATCGCCACGACCTCCACGTCCTTGCGGCCGCTCTCGTAGATGGCGCGCAGAACCAGACGGCCGATGCGGCCAAAACCGTTGATCGCTACCCGTACAGCCATGACTTCCTCCAGTTGGATATGGGGCGCCCGAATTCTGCTGGACGCCCCTTCGGCTTCTCTCAGAGACGCGCCTTTACGGCGTCCACGACCGCTTCGGCGGTGATGCCGAAGTGCTTGTACAGTTCCTGGTAGGGGGCCGATTCGCCGAAGCCGGCCATGCCGACGAAGGCGCCGTTCGCGCCCAGCCAGCGGTCCCAGCCCAGACGGATCGCCGCCTCGACACCGACGCGCACGCCGTTGCCGAGCACCGACGCCTTGTAAGCGTCGTCCTGACGCTCGAACAGTTCCCAACTCGGCATAGACACAACGGCGGTGCCGATGCCCTGGGCCTGCAGGGCCTTGCGGGCCTCCATCGCCAGCGACACTTCCGAACCGGTGGCGAGGATGGTCGCCTTGCGCTCGCCCTCGGCCTCGGCCAGGACGTAGGCGCCGCGGGCGGACAGGTTCTCGGCCGTGTGCTCGGTGCGCAGGGTCGGCACGTTCTGGCGAGTCAGCGCCAGGACCGACGGGCTGCCGGTGGCCTCCAGCGCGATCTGCCAGCACTCGGCGGTCTCGACCGCGTCGGCCGGGCGCAGGACCAGCAGGTTGGGGATGGCGCGCAGAGCGGCCAGATGCTCGACCGGCTGGTGGGTCGGGCCGTCCTCGCCGAGGCCGATCGAGTCGTGGGTCATCACGAAGATCGTGCGCTGCTTCATCAGCGCGGCCAGACGGATCGACGGACGGCAATAGTCGGCGAACTGCATGAAGGTGCCGCCGTAGGGGATGATGCCGCCATGCAGCGTCATGCCGTTCATCAGCGTCGCCATGCCGTGCTCGCGCACGCCGTAGCGGACGTAACGGCCGGCGAACTCGCCCTTGCCCTTCACGTCGGCGGTGTTCTTGACCTTGGTGTTGTTCGACGGCGTCAGGTCGGCGGAGCCGCCGATCAGCTCATGGATCGCCGGGACCAAGACTTCCAGCGTGTTGCCGGAGGCGACGCGGGTCGCCCAGCTCGGCTTCTCGGCACTGACCTTCTGCTTGAAGGCGACGATGGTGTCGGCGAGCGCGGAGGGAACACCGCGGCCGAAGGCCTCGTCGAACGCCTTGCCGGCACCTTCGGTCAGGGTGGCGCGGCGGCCGGCCCAGGCGGCGTAGGCGTCGGCGCTGCGGGTGCCCGCGGCGCGCCAGGCCGACAGAACCTCGTCGGGAACGACGAAGGGCTCATGGGTCCAGCCGATGGCGGTGCGGGTCGCGGCGACCTCGTCGGCGCCCAGCGGCGAACCGTGGCAGCCGTGGGTGTTGGCCTTGTTCGGCGCACCCTTGCCGATGATGGTGCGGCAGGCGATCAGCGTCGGCTTGTCGGTGGAGGTCCGGGCCTGGGCGATGGCCTTCGACACGGCGTCGGTGTCGTGGCCGTCGACGGCGATGGTGTTCCAGCCGTAGGAGCGGAAGCGCGCCTGGGTGTCGTCGGTGAAGCTGAGGTCGGTCGAGCCGTCGATGGAGATGTGATTGTCGTCCCACAGCACGATCAGGCGGTTCAGCCCGAGATGGCCGGCCAGCGAGCAGGCCTCGTGGCTGACGCCCTCCATCAGGTCGCCGTCCGAGGCGATGACGTAGGTGTAGTGGTCGATCAGCTCGTCGCCGAAGCGGGCGTTGGTGATCCGCTCTGCCAGCGCCATGCCGACGGCGGTGGAGACGCCCTGGCCCAGCGGACCGGTGGTCATCTCGATGCCCAGGCTGGGATCGACTTCCGGGTGGCCGGGGGTCAGGCTGCCCAGCTGGCGGAAGCGCTTGATCTCGTCGATGGTCATCCGCTCGTAGCCGGTCAGATAGGCCAGCGAGTAGATCAGCATCGACCCGTGGCCGGCCGACAGCACGAAGCGGTCGCGGTCGGGCCAGGACGGGTTCTTCGGATCGAACTTCAGGTACTGGGTGAACAGGACCGTGGCGACGTCGGCCATGCCCATCGGCATGCCCGGGTGGCCGGACTTCGCGGCCTCGACCGCGTCCATGGAGAGCGCGCGGATCGCGCTGGCCATCGTGTGGAGGGAGGGCTGGGCGGAGGCAGCGGACATCTGGCGTTTCCTGCGGAGTCGGGCGCGGTTGCGGCGTCGGCAACGGACGTTGCGCGGTCGCCCTGAAAGGCGCCGCGAAACGGGCGCACCATGCAGAACCGCCGTCCGCAGGTCAACATGGGAATGGGGTAGGAAATGGTATGGCAGAGGCCCCTCTTCCGTGTGGAAGGCGGCCCGTCCGGCTTTGTTTCGTCACTGTCGCATCCGCTGCGGCCTTCCGTCACGCCCCGGCATTCCGTATGGGCATTCGGTGGAAGAGTCCGTCGTGACGGTTGACGAGGTCGGCGTGCCGGCCCAACTCTAGGCGCTCTGAATGGCAGCGGCTCGGCTTGGCGACAGCCGGGGCGGGACCGATGCCCGGCGAACATGACGTGCCCACAGGTCGAGGTTGACGTCCATGGATTCCCTGAAAGCCGCTCTCGACCGTCTCGGCCGCGCCGTGGACCGGCTGGAACATGCCGCGACGGCCCGCGATGAGCGGGTGGTCCGGCGCGAACAGGACTTGTCGCAGGCGCTGGAGACCGCGCGGGCGGACCGGGCGACCGCCCAGGCGACCGCGGAGGCGGTGTCCCAGCGTCTGGAGGTCGCCATCGCCCGACTGCAACAAGTGCTGGAGAGCTGACGCCATGGCCCAGGTCGACATCGAAGTGAACGGCCGCTTCTATCGCATGCTGTGCGAGGACGGGCAGGAGGCGCGGCTGCGGGAACTGGCGGCCTATGTCGACGACCGGCTGCGCCGGCTGACCGGCGGCGGCCGCAGCGGGTCGGAGGCGCAGATGATGCTGATGACCTGTCTGGTGCTGGCCGACGAGCTGCAGGACGTGATGTCCGGCAAGGGCATCGCCCCCTCCGTGGACGAGGGCGCGGTGGTCGGCGAACTCGATCGTGTGGCAAAACGCATCGAAGAGGTTGCCGCGCGGCTCGAGCGCGCCTAGATTGGTACACGGAAGGACCGCTGCCTGGTTCGACAGGCTGCAATAATCCCCAGGGCCGATAACCTTGATCTCTAGGGAGCTGTCCCTGTCCGGCCCATCGGGCCGGGTACACGGCGCCCACCTGCTCATGCAGGCCATGGAGGATAGGCAAATGGCCACCGGCCGAGGCGGCGCCTTCCACCCTTTTCTCCCTTGCCGTGCAGTCCGCGATGACCGATCCGCAAGCCAAGGACGCCGCCCGACGCGAGGCGCGCGCCCGGCGCGACGTTATCGCCGACTCCGACCGTTCCCTCGCCTCGACTGCCGTGCGCGACCGCATCGCCGAACTGGCGCGCGGCGGCCATCTGCCGCGCGGCGACGCCGGGGGATATTGGCCGCTCGGCTCGGAACTCGACGCGCGGCCGGCTTTGCTCCATCTTAAGAAACTTGGTCACTCCGTCGGGCTGCCGGTGTCGGGGCCGCGCGGGACCGCGCTGGTCTTCCGCGACTGGGACCCGCAGGCGCCGATGGCGGTCGGCCGTTACGGCATCCAGGAGCCGGCGGAGGGGCGCGCGGTGCTGCGGCCGTCGCTGCTGCTGGTGCCGCTGCTGGCCTTCGACCGCTCCGGCCACCGGCTGGGCTATGGCGCCGGTTATTACGACCGGACGCTGGATGCCCTGCGCGACGGCGGCGCGGTGATCGCGGTCGGCGTGGCCTTCGCCGCGCAGGAAATGCCGGCGGTGCCGGTGGACGGCCATGACGAGCGGCTGGACTGGATCGTAACGGAGCGCGAGACGCTCCGCATTCATAGATAAGTTCTTCGGGAAGGTTGGGGCGATGCGGATTCTGTTCTTCGGCGATGTGGTGGGCCGGGCCGGGCGCGAGGCGGTGCTGGCGCACATGCCGATGCTGCGCGAACGGCTGGACCCCGACCTGACCGTGGTCAACGGCGAGAATTCCGCCGGCGGCTATGGCGTCACGGTCAAGATCGCCGAGGAGTTCTTCGAGGCCGGCATCGACGTGGTGACGCTGGGCAACCACACCTGGGACCAGAAGGAACTGGTTTCCACCATCGAGCAGCAGCCGCGCATCATCCGCCCGCTGAACTACCCGGAGGGCACGCCGGGCCGCGGATTCGTCCTGCTGCAGGCGCGCGGCGGGCGCAAGGTGCTGGTCATCAACGTGCTGCTGCGCCTGTTCATGGAGCCGATGGACGATCCGTTCGCCGCGGTGGACCGGGTGCTGAAGGCGCATCGCCTTGGGGCCGGTGGTGTCGATGCCGTGCTGGTCGACATGCATGGCGAGGCCACCAGCGAGAAGATGATCATGGGCCATTTCTGCGACGGCCGCGCCTCGCTGGTGGTGGGTACCCACAGCCATGTGCCGACCGCCGACCATATGGTCCTGCCGAAGGGCACCGCCTATCAGTCGGACGCCGGCATGTGCGGCGATTACGACAGCGCCATCGGCATGAAGAAGGAGGTGGCGCTGGCCAAGATGGTGCGCAAGCTGCCGACCGAACGGCTGTCCCCGGCGGAAGGGGAGGGCACCGTCTGCGGCTGCTATGTGGAGACCGACGACCGCACCGGGCTGGCGGTCCGCATCGAGCCGCTGCGCATCGGCGGGCGGCTGAGCCAGACTTTGCCGGAACGGATGCAGTAGGGCGTTCACAGCTCGACCCCGGCCGCGCCGCAATCTCGCCATATTGACTTTCTAATCCCGTGGGTGTCGTCTCCCGCGCCGAAAAGGTGCGGTGGGGCGGCAGACCTGTTACATGTGTCGTGCGCTCACCCCGCCCGATTGACCATTTTCCGTTTCGAGGCTCGTTCGACCCATGGCCGGTCATTCCCAGTTCAAGAACATCATGCACCGCAAGGGCGCGCAGGACGCCAAGCGGTCCAAGATCTTCAACAAGCTCGCCCGCGAGATCACCGTCGCCGCCAAGAGCGGCCTGCCGGACCCGGCGGCCAACCCGCGCCTGCGCGCCGCCATCCTGGCCGGACGCGCGCAGAACATGCCGCGCGACCGCATCGACCGCGCCATCAAGCAGGGCACGCCCGGCGGCGGCGACGACGCGAACTATGAAGAGGTGCGGTACGAGGGCTATGGCCCCGGCGGCGTCGCGCTGATCGTCGAGGCGCTGACCGACAACCGCAACCGCACCGCCGCGGAAGTCCGCTCCAGCTTCACCAAGTATGGCGGCAGCCTGGGCGAGACCAACTCGGTCAGCTTCATGTTCAACCGCATCGGCGCGATCTATTACCCGGCCGCCGCGGCGGATGCCGACGCCGTGTTCGAGGTGGCGCTGGAGGCCGGTGCCGACAACGTCGAATCCGACGAGAACGGCCACGAGGTCACCACCACGGTGGAGAATTTCGGCGCCGTGCGCGATGCGCTGGAGGCCAAGTTCGGTGGCGCGGAGAGCGCGCGCCTGACCTGGCGTCCGCTGAACACCGTCGCCCCGTCCGAGGATGCCGCGGCCAGCCTGCTGAAGCTGCTGGACGTGCTGGAGGACAACGACGACGTCCAGGTGGTCGAAGGCAACTTCGACATCTCCGACGAGTTGATGCAGAAGCTGACCGCCTAAGCTGAACGCTGGTCTTGCGAGCGGAGTACGGGTGCCGTGTTTGCCCACGCCGGACGGCCCGGACGGACTGATGCGACGGTGCCTTCGCCGGTGCGGCTGCTGGGGATCGACCCCGGCCTGCGCCACACCGGCTGGGGCATCATCGACGTGGCGGGCAACCGCCTGAGCCACGTCGCCGACGGCGCGGTGCATTCCGACGACTCCTGCCCGCTGGCCGAGCGGCTGGTGCAGCTCCACGACGCGCTGTCGGCGGTGGTGGAGCGCTACCGCCCCGACGAGGCGGCGGTG
This sequence comes from Azospirillum sp. TSH20, assembly GCF_003115935.1. NCBI lineage: Bacteria > Pseudomonadati > Pseudomonadota > Alphaproteobacteria > Rhodospirillales > Azospirillaceae > Azospirillum > Azospirillum sp. TSH20. The sequence continues at coordinate 302 of NZ_LGQU01000176.1, read as the reverse complement.
GAGGAGACCTTCGTCAACAGCAACGCCGTCTCGACGCTCAAGCTGGGGCAGGCCCGCGCCGTGGCCCTGTTGGTGCCGGCCCAGGCCGGGCTGGCCGTGGCGGAATACGCCAACAACATGGTCAAGAAGGCCGTCGTCGGCCAGGGCCGCGCCGAGAAGGCGCAGGTCCAGACGATGGTGCGCCTGCTGCTGCCCGGCTGCGAGATCGGCTCGCCGGACGCCGCCGACGCGCTGGCCGTGGCGATCTGCCACGCGCACCATCGCGCCAGTTGGACGATGTGGCGGCGGGGGGGGGGGGGCAC
>NZ_LGQU01000209.1:0-6636 GCF_003115935.1 Azospirillum sp. TSH20 | reverse complement strand
TGGGTTCGTCGGTTCCGGTCTTCGTGTTCCTGACGCTTCTAGTGTTCGGCGGCTGCGGCGTTCTGACCGGCCAGACGCTGGCGGAGGGTTGGAAGCCGGTGGGAAGCGTGCTGGCCTATTCGCTGCTGCTGGGGGTGGGCGACCGCTTCCTGGCCTGGGGCCTGTTCGGCGAGGAACTGCTGTCGCCGTGGGGCTTCATCGTTCACACAGGAGTGCTCGGCCTCATCACGCTGACCGCCCACCGCATCGCCATCGCAAGGCGCATGGTCAACCAGTATCCGTGGCTCTATGAGCGCGCCGGTCCCTTCGGCTGGCGGGAGCGGACAGGCACGGGTGCCGGAGAATAGGACAACAGGAATAGACCGTACGGCTGATTGGTGCCTGCGAAACTGTCGCACTATGCACCACTTGGGGTATGGTATTCTGGAACCCGCCGGAGGGGACCCGGCGGCAAGGCCCGTAAGGGCCGGGGGTATGTTGCAACAGGGACCACACAGAACAGGGAGCAAGCACACCCATGAAATTCAAGCTGTCCCTTCTCGCCGCGATCGCGGCGACCGCGCTTTCCGCCACGGCCGCCAAGGCCGACATCGCGGTGGCCACCGCCGGCCCGATCACCGGCCAGTACGCCACCTTCGGCGAGCAGATGAAGAAGGGCATGGAGCAGGCCGTCGCGGACATCAATGCCGCCGGCGGTGTCCTGGGCCAGAAGCTGAAGCTGGAAGTCGGTGACGACGCCTGCGATCCGAAGCAGGCCGTCGCCGTCGCCAACCAGCTGGCCAAGGCCGGTGTGAAGTTCGTGGCCGGCCACTTCTGCTCGGGCTCGTCGATCCCGGCCAGCCAGGTCTACGCCGAGGAGGGCATGCTGCAGATCTCCCCGGCTTCGACCAACCCGAAGCTGACCGAGCAGGGCCTGAAGAACGTCTTCCGCGTCTGCGGCCGTGACGACCAGCAGGGCATCATCGCCGGCAAGTATCTGCTGGAGAAGTTCAAGGGCAAGAACGTCGCCATCCTGCACGACAAGTCGGCCTACGGTAAGGGTCTGGCCGACGAGACGCAGAAGGCGCTGAACGCCGGCGGCCAGAAGGAAGCCATCTACGAAGCCTATACGGCCGGTGAGAAGGACTATTCCGCTCTGGTGTCGAAGCTGAAGCAGGCGAACATCGACGCCGTCTACATCGGTGGCTATCACACCGAGGCCGGCCTGATCGCCCGCCAGATGAAGGACCAGGGCCTCAAGGCCACCATCGTGTCGGGTGACGCCCTGGTGACCAACGAGTATTGGGCCATCACCGGCGACGCCGGCGAGGACACCATGATGACCTTCGGTCCGGATCCGCGCGAGAAGCCGACCGCAAAGGCCGTCGTGGAGACGTTCCGCAAGGCCGGTTACGAGCCGGAAGGCTACACCCTGTACACCTATGCCGCTCTTCAGATCTGGGCGGACGCGGTGAAGCAGGCGAAGTCGACCGACGCGGCCAAGGTTGCCGAAGTCATGCGCAAGGGCAACTACGACACCGTCATCGGCAAGATCGCCTTCGATGCCAAGGGCGACGTCACCAGCCCGGCCTATGTCTGGTACAAGTGGCACAACGGCCAGTATGCCGAAGTGAAGTAAGCGAAACGCATCAGCGTTCCGTGGAAAAGGGTCGGCACTCCGTGCCGGCCCTTTTTCTATGAGGATCGATGGGAGGTTCTGCTGCCCGCCCGACAAGGCTGCGGCGGCACCGCGGCCTTGGCCGAAAACGGGTCAGGGAATAGGTCGGGGAACATGCGCGACGTGATGCTGGGCCACAGCCGGTTGCGCTGCGGCAATGGCCGGGGAGGAGAGCCCGGTCGCCACACGCCGTCCCGACTGCTCGCTGAGCAGCCGTTCGGAGGTGCGCATCACCTCCCGCCAGAAGGCGGCGGCACGGGTGTGATTGGCGGCCGTGAGTTCGACAAGACGAACGCGGCTCATTCGAATCGCCGTCTCGCCCAGTTCATCAACCAGGCGGGTCGCGAAGACAAGCACGTCGAGATCGGTGTTCATGACGCATATGAACCCACAGCCGCAGATTTTGTTCCACCAGGAAACCGCACTGCGGCAAAGGGTCATCGGGGGTGCCACCGTCGTGCGGCACTGCGACGGTGCATATGCAGCATCGGCAAAGGGTCACCGAACGGACACTCGCCACGGCAGGGGGGTTTTGTGCTTCAATGGCGCCCTTCGCGGCGACCGTGACGGCCGCCGGTATGGGACGGGTTTTGGAGAACGAAAATGCGCAGGAAGCGCGAGGTGGTTGAGGGACAGATTTATCGCAAGCTGTCCCCCAGCGGCGGCTATTGGGAAGTGATCGCCATCCGCAAGGACGGCATGGGCACCCAGCATGCCCAGATGAAACGCACCGACGACCCGAAGACGCTGAAGACCCTGTCGGTGGCGACCCTGCTCGATCCCCACGAGTTCGAGATCGTCACCGAGTGATCGCCGTCAGGCCGGACCCGTGACTTCCGGCCGGCGGTAAAGGTCGGCGGCCGGCAGTCCGTCATGCCGTCCGGCCAGCCGCTCCAGCCGCCCCTTGCCGATCAGGTGGTTGAGGTGCGCCACCGCCTCGCCCACGGCGAAGAGCATCTGCTGAGGGTCGAGCGGACGCGGGAACAGCGCCCGCGTCACCGTGGCGGCGGTCTGCGGTTCCACACACAGCGTTTCGATCTCGGCCAGACGCTCCGCATGGTGCCGGGCCAGTTCCCCGGCGCGCCGATGCAGGCCGTGGAAAGGGCGCCCGTGCGAGGGCAGGACCAGGGTGTTCGCCGGCAGGGCATTCCACCCCTCCAGGCTGGCGAGATAGTCGGCGAGCGGATCGGCGTCCGGCTCCGACGGCCAGACGCTGATGTTGGGGCTGATCCGCGGCAGGATCTGGTCGCCGGAAATCAACAGGTCCGGACCGGCCGCATCGGCCGGGCGGTGCAGGCTGACCGGCTCCGCCGTGTGGCCGCTGCCGCCGATCACCGTCCAATCACGGTCGCCCACCCGCAGCCGGTCGCCGGCCCGCAGGCGCGTCAGCGTCGCCGGTACCGCCGGCACCCCGCGGCTGTAGGCCCCCTTGCGGGCGAGCAGGGATGCCAGCGCCTCCTCATCGAGCCCGCAGCGGCGGTAGAAACCCTCGACCACCGCATCGGCGGCGGCATCGTTGCCGGCGGACAGGGTGCGGGCGAACAGCCACTCGGTCAGCGAGGTGGCGAAGCCGGCGCCGGTCCGCTCCACCAGCCAGGCAGCGGCGCCGATGTGGTCGGGATGGAAATGGGTCGCCACCACCCGCTCCACCGGACGCCCGCCCAGCGCATCGCGCAGCAAACCCTCCCACACCGCGCGGCTGCGCGGATCGCCCAGACCGCAGTCGACCAGCGTCCAGCCGGCCGCCCCGCCGTCGAGCGCCCAGACATTGATGTGGTCGAGCTGGAAGGGAAGGGACAGCCGGATCCACAGCACGCCGGGCACCACCTCCTGCCATCCGCCGGGATCGGGGGTGGTGCAGAGGGGGTAATCGACCGATCCGTCCGGGGTAGAAGCCATTGCGCTGTCTGTCCAAGCTGTTGTTATCACAAGAGAAAATGCCCCTAGTTCCGGTGAGGCAAATCTGCAACAGGAAAAATGGCCTTGCGGAGCCGGGATTGGAAGCCGTGCCAGCCAATTCCATTGTCGGGGCCGGAGCCCGTTCTGTCACGCACTTCGCCGCAGGCCGGGACGTCCCGATCCGCCAACGCCGTCAACGATGGGAACAAGAACATGACGATGCGTGGGATTTTACTGGGCACGGCACTGGCCGTCGCCGTTCCTTCACTGGCCGTCCCGACCGCCGCCTTTGCCGGTACGGAAGGCTTTTATGTCGGCGCGGGGGCCGGCGTGAACTGGACCGAGGATGCCGACCTCAGCAGCTATCCGGCCCCGGGCCTGGGTCTGAAGGAGGAATTCAAGATCGGCGGCATCGGCGACCTGTCGGTCGGCTACGCCACCGCGATGGGGCTGCGCGCCGAACTGGAGGCCGCCTGGCGGTGGCGCAACAGCGTCGACAGCACCAGCAGCGCCACCCCCGGCCTGAACGGCCTGGGCGGCAAGATGAGCTCGGTCGCCTTCATGGGCAACCTGCTGTACGACATCAACATCGGCCTGCCGATCACCCCCTATATCGGCGCCGGTGCCGGTATCGCCGGCGTGAAGCAGTCACTGAACGGCGCCAGCGACCGCGACTGGGTCTTCGCCTATCAGGGCATCGTCGGCGCGTCCTATGCGATCAACGACAATGTGGCGCTGACGCTGGACTACCGGTATTTCGCCACCGTCGATCCGGAGTTCGAGCTTGGTCCGGTGACCTCCAAGGGCGAGTACCGCAACCACACCATCCTGGCCGGGCTGCGCTATACCTTCGGCGGGCCGGAGCGGGCCACGCCGGTCGCCGCCCCGGCCCCGGCCGCGCCGCCGATGGCGGCCCAGCCGCAGAGCGAGTATCAGGTGTTCTTCGATTGGGACAAATCGGTGATCACGCCGAACTCCGACAAGATCATCGCCGATGCGGCGGAGGGAGCCAGCCGCGCCCGCGCCGTCCGCATCCAGGTGATCGGCCACACCGACACCTCGGGCTCGCCGTCCTACAATCAGAAGCTCTCGCTGCGCCGGGCTGAGGCGGTGCGTCAGGCGCTGATCCGGCACGGCACGCCGGCCAACATCATCACCATCGAAGGTGTCGGCGAGAACCAGCTGATGGTTCCGACCGGTCCGAACGTGCGCGAGCCGTCGAACCGCCGTGCGCAGATCATGATCAAGATCTCCTGACCGGGGAATGGGGGAGGGGCCCGCGCCTCTCCCCCGGCGAACGTCCGTGACCCTTCCGGGATTGCGGCTGTCCGACGTGCGAAGGAGGTAGCGCGGACCGTTGCGTCAGCGTATGACGGTGCGGTACCCCAGGCATCTTCGGTCCGAGACGTTACATGCAGGTTCTGATCGCCGACGATCATTCCATCGTCCGCAGCGGCTTGACCCATCTGGTGGGTGAACTGGACGAGCATGCCACCGTGGTGGCCGCCACCAGCTTCAGCCAGTTGAACGCCATCCTCGACACGTCGATGCATGACGGGGAGACCCCGTTCGACCTGATCGTGATGGATTTGCGCATGCCGGGACTGGGCGGGCTGGACGATGTCGAGGCGCTGGTCAAGCGCGTGGCCCCGGTTCCGGTCGCCATCTTCTCGATGATCGAGTCGCCGGACGAAATGCGCGCGGTGCTGTCGCGCGGCGTCCGCGCCTTCATTCCGAAATCGACCGACGATGTGCTGGTGGTGAACATCCTGCGGCTGGTGATGGCCGGCGGGTCCTATGTGCCGCCGGTGCTGGGCATGCCGGGAGCGCCGGTTCCGCCTGCCGCGGCGACCGCGCGCGGTGCGACACCAACCATCTTCGACGGGCTGACCCGTCGGCAGCTGGAGGTGCTGGATCTGCTGGCCCAGGGCCTGTCCAACCAGGAGATCGGCGAACGGCTGGGCCTGAACCTGTCCACCGTGAAGACCCACGTCACCGGCGTCCTGAAGGCGCTGGGCGTCGGCAGCCGCACCCAGGCGGTGCTGCTGGTCAAGGAATCGGGGCGCGACCGGCTGGTCTGACCCGCTACAGGATGGCGTTCAGCAGCGATCCGCGGCCGGCGTAGGCGTTGCCGCCGGACCCGCCCAGCAGCATCGAGGCGGGGTTGAGTGAGGCGCTGCCGGCGCCGAGGATCGAGGCCAGACCCTGCAGCTTGGTGTTGCCGCCGAAGGGATTGTCGCCCTTGGCCGGCTGTTTGGCGATGGTGTCGTAATCCTTGCTGTAGTTGCCCATGCGCAATTGGACGCCGTAGCTCTTGGCGTCCTTGACCGGCACATCCTTGTCGCGGGCGATGCGCAGCGTGTAATCGCCCTTGTCGAGGGTGAGCTGTCCGGATTTCAGCTTTTGGAAAGCGTCATAACTGGCGCCGGCATCCTTGTTGCTGTCGGCGATGATCTTGCCACCGCGGTCCATCAGCTGCAGCCGGACGCCGGCATCGCCCACCGTGCCGAGCGTCGCGGCGCCGGAGGTGGTGACGTTGAACTTGTAGAAATCGGCGGGATCGTTGGAGGCCAGCGAGCTGAAGACGTTCAGGCGGCTGCTGTCCTTGACCAGCGTTCCGATGTTGGTGGCGAAGGGGGCGGCGTTCATCGCCGATTTGTTGACGGTCTGCTCGTATTCCTGGACCTTGCCGGTCGCGCCGCCATTGCCCGCCGCCTGCTGCTGCACGCGCTTGACCGCGGCGTCGATCGACTGCTGCAGGCTCTGGGCCATGCCGCCGATATCGGCGTAACTGGACAGGCTGACCATGGTGCGTTCCCCTCTTCCCGCATTCCCGGAAAGGAATGATGGGCGAGGGGTTTGCAGGATACGGGCCAGAGCCAAGCTCTTGATAAGGAAGGAAGTCGCGCTGCAATCGGTATGACGGGCGGCAATTCAGGTCCCGTCGGGCGGCAGGATTTTCCCAGCGGGGCGGCAGGGTCGGCCGCCCTGCACCCTTGTGTCTTTGAATTTTGCTAGAGAAGAAGCCCTGGGGGGTGGGGCATGCCCCACCCCCCAGGGTGGAGCGGCACCCGCTAAAC